>NZ_CP085871.1:2040000-2217824 GCF_020810675.1 Pasteurella canis | reverse complement strand
ATTCTATTATCGTTATAGTTAAAATTTATTGGAAGAAATTCCGCCAAAAGCGCGGTCTTAAGAAAACCAATTCTACAATAAAGTCGTCTAAAGATCTGCATATAAGGCTTAAAAAAAACGAAAAAGGTTGCTTGAGATTTTTATTAAAAAACGTATAATTTCGACCGCATCTTTGCTTTTTATTAAGGTTATTAAGGAAACTGAGACTTATTTACTCATTTTTCCTATTCTAAATTTGACGAACGTTGAATTTATGATTACAATTCCGTTCCTTAATTTTATTAATCCTTGTTTTCAAGATTACTGAACAATTTTTTGATTTAGGTAAATTATAGTTATGAAACGTACATTTCAACCATCAGTATTAAAACGTAGCCGTACTCACGGTTTCCGTGCACGTATGGCAACAAAAAATGGCCGCCAAGTGTTAGCTCGTCGTCGTGCTAAAGGTCGTAAATCTTTATCAGCATAATGCTAGTTCTATTGGTGTGATTAAGCTGAATTTTTCTAGGGAGTTACGTTTGTTAACTCCCATTCATTTTAAATATGTCTTTGAACAGCCGTTCCGTGCTAGTACACCAGAAATCACTATTCTTGCTCGCCCAAATAATCTCCTGCATCCACGTTTAGGTCTGACTGTTGCTAAAAAGCATTTAAAAAGAGCGCATGATCGTAATCGTATCAAACGTTTATGTCGTGAAAGTTTTCGTTTATTACAACACACACTTCCACATTATGATTTCGTGATTGTAGCAAAACAGGGTATAGGCAAGTTAGATAACCGCACCTTGAATCAAACACTGGATAAATTATGGCAACGACACATTCGTTTAGCTCAAAAATCTTAATTGGGCTAATTCGTATTTACCAAATTGTCATTAGTCCACTTATTGGTCCTCGCTGTCGCTTTACACCAACCTGCTCTTGTTATGGTATTGAAGCATTAAAAACACATGGTGCAGTAAAAGGGAGTTGGCTTACAGTAAAACGTATATTAAAATGTCATCCTTTAAACGAGGGTGGATACGATCCTGTTCCACCAAAGATCAATAACAAAAAAGAGAAAAAATAATGGACTCAAGACGTAGCCTGTTAGTCATCGCACTACTCTTCATTTCTTTTCTTGTTTATCAACAATGGCAGCTTGACTATCACACGCCTAAGCCTGTTGTAACAGAACAAGTAAACTCTACTTCAGATGTGCCTACGATCTCTGCGAGTACATCAACTGCAGATATCACAACATCACAACAAAGGGGGCGTGTGGTTACCTTAGAAAACGATGTTTTTCGTTTACAAGTTGATACACTAGGTGGCGATGTAATTCATTCAGAATTACTAAATTATGATGCTGAATTGGACTCTGATACCCCATTCACATTATTAACTAACAAACCAAACCATGTCTATATTGCGCAAAGTGGCTTAGTAGGAAAAGACGGTATTGATACGAAAGCCGGACGTGCTAATTATCAAGTTGAAGGCGATAATTTTGTCTTAGCTGATGGTCAAAACGAACTCTCTGTTCCATTAGTTTTTGAAAAAGATGGGGTCATTTATCGAAAAGTTTTCGTATTAAAACGAGGCGCTTATGATGTTGGTGTGAATTTTGAAATTGATAACCAAAGCGACAAAACGATCGAAGTAGAACCTTACGGTCAATTACGTCATACTTTAGTTGAAGATACTGGTAATGTCGCAATGCCAACTTATACAGGCGGAGCCTATTCCTCTTCTGAGACAAATTATAAAAAATATAGCTTTGACGATATGCAAAAAGCAAACCTCGCTATTTCAACAAAAGCAGGTTGGGTCGCTGTATTACAACACTATTTTGTCTCCGCTTGGATTCCAAACCAAGATGCAGATAACCAACTTTATAGCTTAACAGATAAAGCGAATAATCTTGCTTCTATTGGTTATCGCGGTCCAACAACGATTGTTCCAGCCGGGACAACTGAAACGATCAAAAGTGCACTTTGGACAGGTCCTAAGTTACAAGACAAAATGGAAACTGTGGCTAATCACCTTGATTTAACCGTAGACTATGGCTGGGCTTGGTTCATTGCCAAACCACTCTTTATGTTATTGACTTTTATTCAAAGTATAGTCCATAACTGGGGTCTTGCTATTATTGGTGTAACATTAGTTGTGAAAGCCCTTCTATATCCATTAACAAAAGCACAATATACCTCAATGGCAAAAATGCGTATGCTTCAACCAAAACTACAAGAAATGCGTGAACGTTTTGGCGAAGATCGTCAACGGATGAGCCAAGAGATGATGAAATTGTATAAAGAAGAAAAAGTTAACCCTTTAGGTGGTTGTTTACCAATTCTTTTACAAATGCCTATTTTTATCGCATTATATTGGACATTCTTAGAGGCTGTTGAATTACGTCATGCACCATTCTTTGGTTGGATTCAAGATTTATCTGCACAAGATCCTTACTATATCCTCCCAATTTTAATGGGGGCATCTATGTTCTTGTTGCAGAAAATGTCTCCGACACCTGTAGCAGATCCAACACAGCAAAAAGTCATGAATTTCATGCCAGTACTATTCACAGGATTCTTCCTGTTCTTCCCATCAGGCTTAGTGTTATACTGGTTAGTATCAAACTTGATTACGATTGCTCAGCAACAACTCATTTATCGTGGTTTAGAGAAGAAAGGCTTACACTCTCGCCATAAATAAGTTGCACTAAAATGAATCTAAAAGGCATCAATTTGGTGCCTTTTGTTTTAATAGTAAAGTGCGGTCCTTTTGGAGAAAGTTTTTATGAAAGAAACAATTGTTGCACAAGCAACTGCACCAGGCCGTGGAGGCATTGGAATTTTACGTGTATCAGGTCCCAAATCAGTAGAAGTTGCTAATGCGGTATTAGGTAAATGCCCAAAGCCTCGTGTAGCGGATTATTTACCCTTTAAAGATCTTGATGGCACAATATTAGATCAAGGTATTGCTCTGTATTTCAAAGCACCTCATTCTTTTACGGGAGAAGATGTACTGGAGTTGCAAGGTCATGGTGGTCAAGTTGTACTTGATCTTTTGCTTAAACGTATTTTACAAATAGAGGGGGTACGTTTAGCACGTCCTGGCGAATTCTCTGAACAAGCATTTCTAAATGATAAACTCGATTTAGCGCAAGCTGAAGCAATTGCAGACTTGATTGATGCGAGCTCTGAACAAGCAGCACGCTCTGCATTAAAGTCACTACAAGGTGAATTTTCAAATAAAGTCAATCAGCTTGTAGACAGTGTGATTTATTTACGTACTTATGTGGAAGCTGCAATTGATTTCCCTGATGAAGAAATTGACTTTTTAGCAGACGGAAAAATCGAAGCTCATTTAAATGAGATTATTCTACAACTAGATAAAGTACGTTCTGAAGCTAAACAAGGCTCCATTCTACGTGAAGGAATGAAAGTTGTTATTGCGGGTCGCCCTAATGCAGGTAAATCAAGTTTATTAAATGCACTAGCAGGGAGAGAAGCAGCAATTGTAACTGATATTGCAGGTACTACTCGCGATGTGTTGCGTGAGCATATTCATATTGATGGTATGCCGTTACACATTATAGATACTGCTGGCTTACGTGAAGCAACGGATGAAGTTGAACGTATAGGTATTGTAAGAGCTTGGAGCGAAATTGAACAAGCCGATCGTATTTTACTTATGTTGGATAGTACTGAACCTAATAACCAAGATTTAGAAACTATACGAGTAGAATTTTTAGCTAAATTACCTGCAACAATTCCAATCACTATGATACGTAATAAAGCAGATTTAAGTGGCGAAATTGAAGGACTAAAAGAACAAAGTGGCTACACTGTGATCACTCTTTCAGCAAAAACACAGCAAGGTGTTGATTTACTACGTGAACATTTAAAACAATCAATGGGGTATCAAACAAATACAGAGGGGGGTTTTCTTGCCCGCCGTCGCCATTTAGAAGCTCTCGAAAAAGCCGCACACCATTTGCGACAAGGTCATATTCAATTGACTCAATTCTATGCTGGTGAACTATTAGCGGAAGAACTGCGGATGGTACAAAATCATCTAAGTGAAATTACAGGCCAATTTACCTCTGATGATTTACTAGGAAATATATTTAGCTCATTCTGTATCGGTAAGTAATCAATAATAAAGTGCGGTTAACATTTTGTAGATATTAACCGCACATTGTCTACTGAAAAAAATCTAATGGGTTATAAGCAATGTTCATTCAGTGCTTATTTTGCTAACCAGAAATAATAGCCAATAGTTGCAATTACGAAGATACAAATAATATTGAGTATTACCCCTGCTTTAATCATTTCACTCTGTCTAATATCACCAGTACCGAATACAATCGCATTTGGCGGTGTGGCCACTGGTAACATGAAAGCACATGATGCACCTAAGCCGATAATTAAAGCTAGTCCAAGTTCTGGCATATTTAATGACTGTGCAATAGAAATAAAAATTGGTACTAATAAGGCAGCACTTGCTGTATTTGATGTAAATTCCGTTAAGAAAATAATGAAAGCTGCAACAATTAAACCAATCAAGTAGAAATGACCACCATCAATTAAAAATACAATGCCATCTGCCAGTACTTTACTTGCCCCAGAGTCCCTTAATACCGCACTTAATGTTAAACCACCACCAAATAGCATTAAAACACCCCAATCTGTATTGTCTTGGATTTGTTTCCAAGTTGCCACTCCTGTGGTACAAATTGCCACGGCAGCTAATAAGGCAATCACACTATCAAAACTAGCAATTTTCTTTTCTAAACCAAGCAAGCTAGATACAGCTGGGTTAATTTTACTGCTGAACACCCAACATAATGCAATAATAACGAAAATAGCTAATGTCGTAATCCGTTTGCCATTCATTTCTATCGCTTCAAATGTTTTTTCAAAACGGACATTCAATTTTGGCTTAAACACAATATAAAGCGTACCAATCATGATCGGCATTAAAATTAGCATAATTGGTAAACCATAAGCTAACCAATCAGAAAAAGTTAAGTTTAATTGAGAAGCAACAATCGCATTAGGTGGACTTCCGACTAAGGTTCCCATCCCACCGATATTGGCACTATACGCAATACCTAACAAAATAAAAACATAAGTATTATGACTTTCTTCTCTATCCATTTGACTTAATACCCCCATTGCAAGCGGTAACATCATCGCCGCTGTTGCAGTATTACTCATCCACATTGATAAAAATGCAGTAATAGAAAAAAGGTAGATACTCGCCAAGAATAAACGACCATTTGCTAATGCCATGATCTTATTCGCAATCATACGATCAAGACGTTGAATATGTAATGCAGTTGCTAAAGCAAAGCCTCCGAAGAAAAGGAAAATCGTTGGATTAGCAAATTCAGCCAGCGCTGCTTTAGTAGTCACTAAACCTAAACTAATAGCTAATAGAGGAACAAGTAATGCAGTTACAGTCACATGTAATGCTTCCGTTAACCAGAGTACAGCAATAAAGACAAGTAATGCCAAGCCCTTATTTGCTTTAGCGTCAAAAGGTAACACCTTAAGCAAAACAAAAAATATGACAATATCTAATAGAAAAATAATGGCATTGCGGTTCAATCCATTTTTTACTGGGGTCTCTGCGACATTCATAATATTATCCTTCTAAAATAAACAACAAAGGGGAACAAAGCTGCTTAGCTTATAAGCAGAATTCTTGCAGAAGTTAGCATTATGTTAATAAAAAGCAACACATTTCTTATGGATTTGTGAACAAACGCATAAAAATAAATAAATAATAAAAAAGTGCGGTCAAAATTTTAACAATTTTTTAACCACACTTTTTTTATTTTTAGCTTAAATGAAAATATTACTCTTCACCAAACTCATCAAGCTCTAGAGGTTCTTGTGACAGAATAATTCCTGTTAAATCAGCATAAACATAATCTTCAGGAAAGAATGTTACACCACCAAAATTAACAGGCACATCGGTTTCACCACTATTATATCGATCAGCGCCAACAGGGATTGGTGCTAAAGCATGAATACCAATATCAATATTCTCTAATTGCTGAATTTGGCGTACCGCACCATAAACAATGATGCCCTCCCAGCCATTATCCGCAGCCAATTGAGCAATCTCCGCATCAACTAATGCTCGACGTACGGCACCGCCACCATCAATTAATAAGACTCGTCCTTCACCGTTTTCTTCTAAAATTTCTGTAATCAGTCCATTATTTTCAAAGCATTTGACTGTTGTCACTTTGCCATAAAAACTACTGACACCGCCAAAACTTGAAAAAATAGGCTCAACTACATCCACTTGATCAAGATAAATATCACAAAGCTCAGAAGTATCAATGTACATAATATTACCTTATATTGCAGAAAATTAATTTAGCTAGTATATGCCTATTGTTAGCTGAGAAGCAAGCCTAAACTAAATAGCCCGTTGATAAGTAACGCAATTAACGACATTTGTGCCAGCATTGGACGTAATGCAAGCGGTTCTTTATGTTTAGAAACAAAAACCCCATGCTTAATTAACCAAGGTAATGCTAAAACAAATAAAAAAGCGGTCACTGTTTGCACATAAATAACAGCAAAAATGCAATAGCATAACGTCGAAACAATTAACAATAAGCAATGATAACGTCGACCATTTTCTGGACCTAGCCGAACAGCAAGCGTATTTTTTCCCGCTTTACGATCTTGCTCAATATCCCGTAGATTATTAATATTTAACACTGCACTGGCGAGTAATCCTGTTGCAATTGCAGGCAATAAAATTGAAAAATTAAGTTGTTGAGTTTGTAGATAATAGGTGCCACCAACACCTAAAATACCAAAGAAAAGCAATACTGATAAATCCCCTAAGCCCATATAGCCATAGGGCTTTGTCCCTACAGTATAAGTAATCGCAGCAACAACAGCCAATACACCTAATAGAGTAAATGCTAATAAATCTGCTATATTTTGATATGCTATTATAATCAGTAATCCACCACAACATAGGCTTGCTATAGCAACAATAATCAGACCTTTTCTTAGCTGCTTCACATCAATCATGCCTTGTTGAATTCCTCTAAGAGGCCCAATACGTTCGACTGTATCAGAACCTTTTTGATGATCACCATAGTCATTAGCAAAGTTCGATAAAATCTGCAATAAAATGGTAGTAAGCAAACACAGTAATGTTATTATCCAATTGAATTGACTAGACCAAGCTGCTAATGCTGCTCCAGTAATAATTGAAGCAACAGCAAGGGGGAGTGTTTTCGGCCTTGCTGTATCGATCCACATTTTAATAGCATTTTTTGTCATAAAAATCACTTATAAAAAGAAAAAGCACGATCTAAAGCGCACTTTTGCGTAAAATACTCATAATTTGGCTCTATTCTACACGAAATCATAATATTAAGGAAAATATGTCTAACTTATCTCTGACCTTAACTCCTGTTGCAATCCTACATAGCCCCTACAAAGAAAAGTTTTCTGTGCCACGTCAACCTGATTTAGTTCAAGATGGTACTGGAATCATCGAATTACTACCACCTTATAATCAATTCGAAAGTGTCAGAGGTTTAGAACAATTCAGTCACTTATGGCTTATTTTTCAGTTTGATAAAGTACCTGCTGGTAAATGGAGTCCAACAGTTCGCCCACCTCGATTAGGCGGAAATCAACGTATTGGTGTTTTTGCTTCACGCGCCACTCATCGCCCCAATCCTCTAGGCTTATCAAAAGTTGAACTACGTCAAATAGAATCTAAAAATGGGAAAACCTTGTTATATGTCGGTCCAGTTGATTTAGTTGATGGCACACCTATTTTTGATATTAAACCTTATATTGCCTATGCCGATAATCAACCTAATGCAAAATCTGGTTACGCACAAAATAAACCTAATTCTCAATTAAAAGTAACTGTTAGTGAACAAGCACAGCGTAAATTTAAAGAAATTGAGAAAAAACGACCGTACTTTCAGCGTTTTGTGACTGAAGTCATTGCTCAAGATCCACGTCCAGCTTATCAACAAAATAAGCTGTCAGATCGTATTTATGGAATCCGATTATATGAATTTAATATTCGTTGGAAAATGCAAGAGAATAGCTTAAATGAAGCAATAATCTTAAATATTGAAGAAGTTACAACGACTTTGTAAAAAGTGCGGCCATACTTAATAAAAGCTGGCCGCAATAAATTGATTATTTAGAAATATCCTTCACATCAATTTCAGTTCTATTCCATTCTTTATCAACATAGCCCTGAATACTAATTTTATCTGTTGGTTGGATAGTTTGTCCTCGCCAAGCACGATTGCTTACATCCAGCTGGATTTCATTACCTACAACATCACGAAAAACAAACTCATCATCATCAATTTGTTTTACGATATAGCCTTCAATAATGACTGGCGTTTTATCAGCGGAATTTAATGCATCTTTTACTGTTTTTACAACAGATGCACTATCATAGAAACCGCCTTTACCTTGTTTACCATCATGCTTAGGAGCAAAACCACCTTGTGCAACAGCGGCACTTGATACAGCTAATACTGACATTAATGCAATTAATTTTTTCATAATACGTTCCTATAAAAGTAAGTTAAGTGAGTAGTCGAAAGGCTAATTACCTTTTGATGATGACATTAAACAACAAAAATATTAAGAAAAGCTTAATAATTACTCATCTGAGTTTTTTTTATTTTCTAGCTTAAAAGAAATGCGTACTTACTTATTCAATGGGTTGTTTTTATTGCTATATTTATTACACCTCAAGCGGGATTATTTGGTTTGTTCCGTTATGATGTACTACTAATTTTTGCTATCCTCGCCCAATTCATCATGTTTTATACAACGTTTGAAACAGCCTATGAAATCAAATTCAATAAAAAAAGACCGCACTTAAAAGTGCGGTCGATATTCACAAAATTTTGAGTTAGTAAGTGCTAGTACTGGTTGTAGTACGACTTGCACGCTTACGATCTACTTCCGTTAATAATTTTTTACGGATACGGATTGAACTTGGTGTGACTTCTACTAGTTCATCATCATCAATAAACTCAATAGCTTGTTCTAAACTAAAACGTACAGGTGGCACTAACACTAAAGCTTCATCTTTACCAGATGCACGCATATTAGTGAGCTTTTTACCTTGTAAACAGTTTACAGTTAAGTCATTTGAACGACTATGAATACCAATAATTTGTCCTTCATATACTTCAGTACCATGATCAATCATTAATTTACCACGTTCTTGTAAACCAAATAAGGCATAAGCTAGCGCCTTACCCGTCGCGTTAGAAATCAAAACACCATTTTTACGTTGACCAATTTCACCCGCCTTCACATCATCATAGTGACTAAAACTTGAATATAATAAACCAGTACCTGAAGTCATCGTCATAAACTCACCACGGAATCCAATTAGACCACGGCTTGGAATCACATATTCTAAACGGGTACGACCTTTACCATCTGGTACCATATCACGGACTTCGCCTTTACGAATACCTAAGGCTTCCATAACTGCACCTTGATGCTGCTCTTCAATATCAATCGTCACTTGCTCAAATGGCTCTTGTTTACGCCCCTCTACTTCTTTATAAATAACTCGTGGGCGTGAAACGGCAAGCTCATAACCTTCACGACGCATATTTTCAATTAACACAGAAAGATGCAATTCACCACGACCAGACACACGGAACGCATCTGGATCAGGGGTTTCTTCGACGCGTAACGCTACATTATGCACCAACTCTTTATTTAAACGCTCAAGAATTTGGCGAGAAGTTACATATTTACCTTCTTTACCACAAAATGGTGACGTATTTACACAGAAAAACATCGTAACAGTTGGTTCATCAACACTTAATGCAGGCAAAGCTTCCACGTTATTAATATCACAAATCGTATCAGAAATATTTAACTCACCTAATCCAGTTAATGCAATAATATCACCAGCATAAGCACGTTCTGTTTCATAACGTTGTAAACCTAAGTGACCTAGTACTTGCCCAATTTTCCCAGTACGTGCTTTACCTTCCGTATCAATAATTGTCACTGTTTGATTGGGTTTTACTGAACCTCGTTTAATACGGCCAATACCAATAACACCAACATAATTATTATAATCAAGCTGTGAAATTTGCATTTGGAAAGGTTGTTCAAGTTCTACTTTCGGCGGCTCAACATATTTCACAATGGCTTCAAATAATGGTGTCATGTCAGGCGCTAACTGATCATGCTCTAAACCTGCTACACCATTTAATGCAGAGGCATAAATAATCGGGAAATCTAATTGCTCATCTGTCGCACCTAAATTGACAAACAAATCAAAAACTTGATCAACTACCCAATCAGGACGAGCGCCAGGACGATCAACTTTATTAATAACGACAATCGGCTTTAAACCATGCGCAAAGGCTTTCTGTGTCACAAAACGTGTTTGCGGCATAGGACCATCAAAAGCATCAACAATTAATAGCACACAATCAACCATTGACATTACACGTTCTACCTCACCACCAAAATCGGCGTGCCCTGGTGTATCAACAATATTAATACGGTAGTCATTCCAGTTAATTGCTGTATTCTTAGCTAAAATCGTGATACCACGTTCTTTTTCAATATCATTAGAGTCCATTACACGTTCATCACCATCATTACGCGATGCCTCTAATGTACCTGATTGTTGTAAAAGTTTGTCAACAAGGGTTGTTTTACCGTGGTCAACGTGAGCGATAATTGCGATGTTACGCAATTTATTGATATCTATTTTATCTGTCATTGAGAAAAATCTTATGTATTGAAAATAGGAAAAGTTCTTTTTTCTGACCGCACTTCTAGTAAAAAATGTGGGAAAGGCGCAGTATTCTATTATAAAAACCCTTCATAGTCATTAAAAAAATGACTATTTTTCTCTCAAGTAATGCTTAATAGCACTAGGTAATCTTAATAAATCTTTAAAAAATCGAAATGCAACATTAGAATAAAGAGCTTTTTTCTTGGGACTTAGTATTCCTAGTTTTTTATACACAAATTTTGGTGGTAATAATATATCATCAATATAATTAATTTTTTTATCTGGAACATAACAAACATCATTCTTAAAATCAGGCAGTGGAAAATACTTAGACATTGGACTATGACTTGATATAGAATAGAAATTCACATCATAAGTTTCTTTTAAAAAAAGTAATGCGTCTATATCAGTATTTTCATTATGAAATCCAGCTTGACTGATGCTATTATTAAAACTAGGTATTAATTTTAAAATATTATTTTTTTTATGTTCAAAAGCATAGCTTGTTTGTTCTTCTGTATAAAAATCTATTCCTACTAAATAAATATCCTTATATCCCGCTGCTACTGCAACAGCTGCCATATAAACACCTGAAGTAATTCTTTTACCCTCAAAAATTTCCCTAAAACGAAGATATTTATCAAATTTTTCTAATTTAGATAAATATTCTTCATATCCATTGGTCACCCCAATAAACACATTCATTAATTTCTTATTTTCATTAAACTCAAATTCATTAGTATTAAAAGAAGATAATATTATATTTTCACATATATATTCTTTATTTCTAACCAAATTATATAGTGTGTAATACTGTTCCAAAATAACACCAGTATTAAAAAATACTGCTTTTATATTTTTTCCTAAATAATATTTATCCTCAAAATAAAATTGATTACAACGAAAAACATCATATCTTTCTGGAAGCACGCTATATTCAATTTTAGACAGGCTTTTCCCATTACCAGCAATAACAACAGACTCTACATTATTCCTATCAATTCCCTTCGATTTTATCTTCAATGTCATTTCTTCCCCCCCCCATTTATCCATATTCTCTGATTGTCCACTAAATTTACTAATAATAGACATAAATTATACTCACACTTTATAAAAAGAAGAATAAAAAAGCTAGATTTATATCGTAACTTTTATTATATTCATAAATTTCCAGTACTACTCGAAATTTAAGGATTGATCATATGCCAAACGCTACTGCCATCTCCAATGTATTCAAACTAATTGAAGAATACGATATTAAATTTGTCTTACTTCGCTTCACTGATATTAAAGGAAAAGAACATGGTGTCTCTTTACCAATAAGCCTAGTAGATGAAGATCTCTTTGAAGATGGAAAAATGTTTGATGGTTCTTCAGTAGAAGGGTGGAAAGCAATAAATAAAGCCGATATGTTATTGATGCCAATCCCAGAAACTGCTGTTATCGATCCTTTCGCTCAAATCCCAACCCTTTCTCTTCGCTGTAGTATCTATGAACCAACCACTATGCAAAGTTATGATCGGGATCCTCGTTCTATTGCTATTCGTGCCGAAAATTATATGCGTTCAACAGGCATTGCCGATGACGCATTCGTTGGTCCAGAACCTGAATTTTTCTTATTTGACGATGTACGTTTTGATGTTTCAATGCATCGTAACTCTTATTCAGTTGACGATATTGAAGCAAGTTGGAATAGTAATAAACGCTATGAAGATGGTAACAATGGTTATCGCCCTTCAAAGAAAGGAGGATATTGTGCTGTTGCACCTATTGATAGCGCACAAGATATTCGTTCTGAAATGTGCTTAATCTTAGAAGAAATGGGATTGGTCATTGAGGCTCATCACCATGAAGTTGCTACTGCAGGTCAAAATGAGATCGCAACTAAATTTAATACATTAACTAAGAAAGCTGACGAAACTCAAATTTATAAATATGTTGTACAAAATGTTGCTTATGAACATGGTAAAACTGCTTGCTTCATGCCAAAACCAATTACAGGTGACAATGGTTCAGGAATGCATTGTAATATTTCATTAAGTAAATCAGGTAAAAATATCTTCCAAGGTGACAAATATGCTGGTTTATCAGACACTGCACTTTACTTTATTGGCGGTATCATCAAACATGCTAAAGCATTAAACGCTTTTACTAACCCAACAACAAATTCTTATAAGCGCCTAATACCAGGTTTTGAAGCCCCCGTCTTATTAGCTTATTCTGCGAGCAATCGTACAGCCTCTATCCGTATTCCTGCAGTTACGAATCCAAAAGCGATCCGAATTGAGGCCCGTTTCCCTGATGCATTGGCAAATCCATATCTTGCCTTTGCTTCACTCTTAATGGCTGGGCTAGATGGTATCACAAACAAACTTCATCCAGGTGATGCAATGGATAAAAATCTTTATGATTTACCTCCCGAAGAATTAAAAAATATTCCTGCTGTCGCAACATCATTAGAAGAAGCACTCAATGCATTAGCCAATGATTATGAATTTTTAACTAAAGGAAACGTATTCACTAAAGCGTTTATTGATGCATTTATCGCTATAAAGCGTAAAGAAGTTGAGCGTTTAAATATGACGCCACATCCTGTTGAATTTGAAATGTATTATGCATAAGACCAGTCATCCTAATTATCGTCCAAGTACTCTTTGCGAGTACTTGGAAAATGAATAAGCAATGTGTAAGTTTCGAATATTTTATGCTTTGCAATTCATTTTACATATTAGATGGGTATTAATGGGTGACTGATTTTATAATAAAAATTGTGTTAATAATGCTAATTAAAACGATTATTAAATACTTTATCAAACATAAGTTAGGGCTGATTCAAGAGTATCAATACAGTTAGATTTGAGTATATTTTTCACAAATGTGATATCTAACAAAGCCAGATAACAAAAAACCCAGCAAATAGCTGGGTTTTTTATATTTAATCTAGCGAATTATTCAGCAACAATAATAACATTTACAGTTGCAAATACTTCACCATGAAGTTGGAACTTAACTTCGTGCTCGCCTAAAGTCCGAAGTGGACCTGTTGATAAGCGAACTTCACTTTTAGCCACTTCAACGCCAGCTGAAGTCACTGCATCTGCAACATCACGAGTTGTGATAGAACCGAATAAACGACCTTCATCACCTGCTTTAGATGTAATAGTTACAGAACCTAACTCTGTTAATTTCGCTGCACGCGCTTGGGCTGCTGCCAAAACTTCTGCTGCTTTCGCTTCTAATTCTGCACGACGTGCTTCGAAATGCTCAATGTTAGCTTTGGTTGCCATGACTGCTTTACCCTGTGGGATTAAGAAGTTACGTGCAAAACCTGATTTAACATTTACTTGATCACCAATATTTCCAAGGTGAACCACTTTATCTAAAAGAATTACTTGCATTACCGTATCCTCTCTTTAATTACTGATGGTTGTCAGTGTACGGAAGTAACGCTAAATAACGTGCACGTTTGATAGCACGAGCTAATTGACGTTGATACTTCGCACGAGTACCGGTAATACGGCTTGGAACAATTTTGCCGCTCTCTGTGATATAGTTCTTTAACGTAGCAACATCTTTATAATCGATTTCAACTACATTTTCCGCTGTGAAACGGCAGAACTTACGACGACGGAAATAACGTGCCATTTGGCTAGTCTCCTAATCTATAAATTCGATTTGCTCGGCATGTAATACTAATTGGCTTAAACCATTTACAGTTTTATGTGAACTTACAAAGCCCACTACCAAAAGCTGACTGCCGACCGTAATGCTTTGAGTTTTTTCTATTAATTGATTACCACTTACTTGGATTAACATTTTACACCAAGCCTGTCGGCTTAGTCCCGCTTCTTGTTGTATAGAACGATGTTCTAACAAAAATTGGCAATGCTCAATACCATTCGGGCTTTTTATTCGTTTTAATTGACTCGCAACTTGACCAATCAATGAAAAACGATTATCAATTTTTAAATTACTCTTCAGCATCCTCAAAATCGTTGTTTTCAACTTCAGCTAAAGCTTTACGATCGTCTTTTGCTTTAACCATTGGGGACGCTTCTGTTACGGCGTGCTTAGTACGAATGATTACGTTACGAAGAACTGCGTCATTGTAACGGAAAGTTGTTTCTAGCTCGTCGATGACTTCTTGAGGCGCTTCTACATTCATTAACACATAATGTGCTTTATGTAATTTATTGATTGGGTACGCTAATTGACGGCGACCCCAATCTTCTAGGCGATGAATTTGACCGCCAGCTTCCTTTACAGAACCTGTGTAACGTTCAATCATGCCAGGTACTTGTTCGCTTTGGTCCGGGTGAACCATAAACACGATTTCGTAGTGTCGCATTACTGCTCCTTACGGGTTAATCAGCCTCTGACTGTTAGACCAGCTACCAATCTGCAGAAGCAAGGAACGAAAATTCAATGTAGCTGTAAGGTGGTGAATTATACATATAATTAGCGGTTTTGCAAGATAAAGCACAGTCTGTTTTCTAAAAATATTCTGCTTTTATACTCGCTAAATTATACAAAAAAGAACCGCACATTCAGTTGCGGTTCTCTTAATCAATAGCCTATTTACATCCACGCATTGTTACGAATAATACCAACTGCAATACCCTCAATTTCAAAATTTGGTTGTTGGTTTAAATCAACGATAATTGGTTCAAAATCCTCATTTTCGGCATGGAGATAAACAACTGCGCCTTTACGTTCTAGACGTTTTACAGTCACTTCATCTTCAATACGGGCAACAACGATTTGTCCATTACGTACATCCTTTGTGCTATGCACGGCAAGTAAATCACCATCCAAAATACCAATATTTTTCATCGATTGCCCATAAACTTTCAATAAAAAATCAGCTTGTGGTTTAAACATATTTGCATCGACTTTATAAGTTCCTTCAATATGTTGTTCTGCTAAAATTGGTTCACCTGCTGCGACTCTCCCAACTAAAGGAAGACCATTATTTTCTTCACTGACAGAATCTTCTTCGAGCAATAAACGAATACCACGTGATGTACCAGAAAGGATTTCAATCACCCCTTTTCTTGCCAATGCTTTTAAATGTTCTTCGGCTGCATTAGGCGAACGAAAACCAAGTTCTTTTGATATTTCTGCGCGTGTTGGGGGCATACCTGTAGTGTCTAAATGATGTCTTAGAAAATCATATACTTCCTGCTGGCGTGCTGTTAGTGCTTTAAATGCTTTCATAATTCACCCCTGTTTTTATATACATAACAACTGTTATTGTATACATGTATTCTAATATTGCAATCTTTTATTTTTAATATTCTTCTTTAAGGCAATAGTTTAAAGGAACATGGATTTAGTCTGAATTACTCAGTCAATAGATTTAAAATAATGATATTGAGTTTAAATACTAAAATACTTAACTTTATCCTTCATTGTTTTTTTATCGTATTTTCTATTCTACAGACTAAATTTTTATACATGATGCTATTATCTATGTTCACATTCTATTTTAGTATTCACTACTTTATATATAAAAAGTCTATATAGTTCTTTTATTCAACAACTCACGTTTTTGAATTTTTATGGTAAAATAACGTAAATTATTTCTAATAAACTGATAAAAAACGGAAATTCACTATGTTTAGTTTTCTAAATATGTATCGCAAAGTATTGGAGTTGCCTTTATCCTTCTTAGTTAAAAACAATCCAATTCCCCATAATCCTATCGAAGAATTGAAGCTTGATACTACCCAACCAGTCGTTTATGTCTTGCCCTACACTTCACAGACTGATTTAGTTATTTTCCGCAAAAACTGTCTCAGTGTAGGTTTACCAGACCCTTTTGAAAAAAATGAAATTAATAACCAAACTTTACCTCGTTTTGTTTTTTTAGATGAAGGGCGTCGATTCTTTAAATCAAAAGGAGCAAAACAAGAGACTATCAATATATTTAATAAATACTTAGAGCTACACCACACATCTCCGACCCTTGATGTTCAGCTAATTCCTGGTTCAGTATTATGGGGACGTTCGCCAGGTCATGAAAATAAGTCAGACTTACCACAACTACGCTTATTAAGCGGTATTCAAAAAGTTATTGCTGCGGTCTGGTTTGGTCGTGATACTTTTGTTCGTTTCTCACAAGCTGTTTCTTTACGTTATATGGTGAATGAACATGGCTTTGATGAAGCTATTGCGCATAAACTAGCCCGCGTTGCCAAAATGCACTTCTCTAAGCAGCGTATTTCCGCAACAGGACCACGCTTACCTAATCGTCAGGCGATGTTCAATAAATTACTTGAATTACCAACGATTTTAGAAGCTATCAAAGATGAGGCAAAGTCAAAAAATATTAGTGAAGAAAAAGCAGCAGAAGAAGCAAAAAAAATCCTCAATGAGATTGCAGCAAACGTTAATTATGAGGGTTTACGTGTAGCAGATCGTTTTTTACGTTGGTTGTGGAATAAACTTTACCAAGGTATCGATGTACAGAATGCAGATCGTGTGCGTAAACTGGCTTTAGATGGACATGAAATTGTCTATGTCCCTTGCCATCGTAGCCATATTGACTACTTATTACTTTCTTATTTACTTTACCATCAAGGCTTAGTCCCTCCACATATTGCAGCAGGAATTAATCTTAATTTCTGGCCTGTAGGAGGGATGTTCCGTCGAGGTGGTGCATTTTTCATTCGCCGCACATTCAAAGGTAATCGCTTATATTCGACTATTTTCCGCGAATATCTCGCAGAGCTTTTCCATCGTGGCTATCCTGTCGAATACTTTATCGAAGGTGGTCGTTCTCGTACTGGTCGATTACTTGCACCTAAAACAGGTATGATGTCAATGACATTACAAGCACTTTTACAACGGCAAACACGTCCAATTTCCGTGGTACCTGTCTATGTAGGCTATGAACACGTTTTAGAAGTAGATACTTACGCTAAGGAATTACGTGGTGCGGCAAAAGAAAAAGAAAACGCAGGTTTAGTATTACGTGTGATTAAAAAACTACGTAATTTAGGTAAAGCCTATGTGAACTTTGGTGAGCCAATTACATTAAGTAATTTCTTAAACAAACACTATCCTGAATGGAAAGAAAATATTAATAACGAAGATCGTCCACAATGGTTTAATCAAGCCGTCGATAGTGTCTCAAACCAAGTGATGATAAATATCAACAATGCTGCAGCAGTCAATGCGATGAATTTAACGGGAACCGCATTATTATCCTCTCGTCAGCGTGCGCTATCGCGTGAGCAATTATTAGAACAATTAGGTAGCTATCAACAGTTTTTACAAAATGTGCCTTATTCACAAGATATTGTAGTACCGACTGATTCACCTGAAACGATGTTAGAACATATACTCAAACTAGAGCGAGTGGGAATCATTATTGAAAAAGATAATTTTGGTGAAATCGTACGTTTAGAACGTAATGCTGCTGTCTTAATGACGTATTATCGTAATAATATTCAACATTTATTTGTATTACCATCATTGGTAGCAAGTATCGTACTGCATTACGAGGCAATTCAAAAACCATTAGTTCATGATGCTATTAGTAAAATTTATCCATTCTTGAGAAATGAACTTTTCTTGTCTTTCTCACAAGAGGCTCTACAAGAGCGAATCAATCAAATTATTACTGAATTTGAGCGTCAAGAAATAATTAAGTGCAATGCCAATATGCTTTCTATCAATAAATCTCGAGTTAGAATGTTACAGCTTTGGTCTTCGGGTATACGTGAAATATTACAACGTTACTACATCACCGTGAGTATTCTAGAAAACGACCCTGCGACACCCCGTGCAAGCTTAGAAAAAGATAGCCAATCTGTTGCACAGCGTTTGTCTGTATTACATGGTATTAATGCGCCAGAGTTTTTTGATAAAGCTGTGTTCTCTGCATTTATTGCCAGCTTGAAACAGGAAGGCTATTTTAATGATGAAGGTATTGCAAATACAGAAAAACTCAGTGAGATTATCGAAATTCTAAACCAAGTAATTTCAACTGAGGTGACTTTGACAATCAAAGGTGCGATTGCAAAAATTGAAGAAGAGTAATCTTTTGAAAAGACACTCATAAAACAAAAGTGCGGTCAAAATTTTTACTTTTTTGACCGCACTCGTTCTTTCCCATAACTGAAGACTGAGTTAACGTCTAAACATTCCGCCTAAACCGCCAAGCCCGCCCATCATGCCTTGCATACCACGCATCATTTTTGCCATTCCACCTTTGCGCATTTTCTTCATCATACGTTGCATTTCGTCGAATTGTTTAAGCAATTTATTCACATCTTGTACTTGAGTGCCTGAACCCATGGCGATGCGGCGACGGCGAGATCCTTTGATAATATCTGGATTTGCACGTTCTTTAAACGTCATTGAATTAATAATAGCCTCCATTTTATTAAACATCTTATCATCAACTTGATTTTTGACATGATCAGGTAAGTTTTTTGCGCCAGGCAACTTATCTAACATGGACATCATCCCGCCCATTTTTTTCATTTCGATTAACTGTTCTCGGAAATCTTCTAAAGTAAAATTATCACCCTTCTTGAATTTTTGGGCCATTTTTTCAGCTTTTTCACGATCAACTGAACGCTCCAAATCTTCAATTAAAGAGAGCACGTCTCCCATACCTAAGATTCGTGATGCAACACGTTCTGGATGAAAAGGTTCTAAAGCATCAGTTTTCTCACCTACCCCTAAAAACTTAATTGGCTTCCCTGTAATCTGACGAATAGATAAGGCTGCTCCACCACGCGCATCTCCGTCTACTTTGGTTAACACCACCCCTGTTAAAGGTAAAGCTTCATTAAAAGCTTTTGCGGTATTTGCAGCGTCTTGACCTGTCATTGCATCCACCGTGAAAAGCGTTTCGATTGGGTTAAGTGCGGCGTGAATTTGTTTAATTTCATCCATCATTTCGCCATCAACATGAAGACGACCTGCGGTATCCACAATTAATACATCATAGAATTTTAATTTTGCTTCAGTTAAAGCTGCTTGAGCAATAGCAACAGGGCGTTGACTCACATCCGATGGAAAAAAATCAGCACCAACGGTTTGTGCAAGTGTTTCTAATTGTTTAATTGCGGCGGGACGATAAACGTCAGCGGATACGACTAATACTTTTTTCTTATGACGCTCTTTTAAAAATTTAGCCAGCTTACCTACACTCGTTGTTTTACCCGCCCCTTGTAAACCTGCCATTAAAATGACTGCTGGCGGTTGCGTTGCAAGATTCAAGCTTTCATTTGCTTCCCCCATTGCCACTTCAAGTTCAGCTTGAACGATTTTGACAAACTCTTGACCTGGTGTAAGGCTTTTATTGACTTCAACACCAATTGCTCGTTCTTTGACTTTATTAATAAATTCACGTACTACAGGTAAAGCGACATCTGCTTCTAATAATGCCATACGCACTTCACGCAAGGTGTCTTTAATATTATCTTCTGTCAAACGACCACGCCCACTAATATTACGTAACGTTTTAGACAGGCGTTCTGATAAATTCTCAAACATGAGTTATTCCTAATTACACAAACAAAAATTGTATCAATTATACTGAAATCAGATAGATTTTCACCCCTTGAAATAAATTAATGGCGATTTAACGCGGAGAAAGCTAGAATAAATCAATTCTTGATATGAGGAAATTTCCATGTGGTTTGCAATTCTTTCAATGCTTTTTTATCTTTCTAGTGTATTGCTAATTACGCCTATGCTATTAAAAATCCAAGCAGGTGAACCAGCATCGTCTCCTAACAAAATTCTCTTTTTTGCAACCGCACTTATCGCTATTAGTCTCCATTTTGTTAACTTAATCCCGCTTTTTAATAATTTAACTAGCGGACAGAATTTTACTGTCATGGAAATTAGCTCATTAATTAGTGTCATTACTGCATCACTCGCCACTTTTGCGCTCTTTTTTCATGTACGTACTCTGTGGTTTTTATTACCTATTATTTATTCCTTTACTATCATTAATTTAATCTTAACTACATTGCTTCCAACACATTTTATGTATCATCTAAGTCAAAATATTGCACTTTTCTTTCATGTTGGTTTATCGTTATTTACGTATTCAATTTGTTTAATGACTGCACTTTATTCAATTCAACTGCTTTGGATTGATAATAGTTTAAAAAATAAGAAACTAGTTTTTTCTCCTATAATTCCTCCTTTAATGACAGTTGAACGTCACTTTTTTCGCCTTATGCTCACAGGAGAAATCCTGCTTACGATTGTGCTCATATCAGGCTCTTTTCATCTAGCCAAGGACTTTGCACCACAAGATATTCAAAAAGCGGTATTTTCTTTTTTGGCTTGGCTAGTCTTTGCATTTGGACTCATAGGACATTGGCGACTTCATTGGCGTGGCAAGAAAATAGTAATATATGCCATGTTAGGACTAATACTACTTAGTATTGCGTATTTCGGTAGTCGTGTAATGCTTGAAATATAAACAATTTTTATTTATTCTTATACACAGTAAAAGTGCGGTCTAAACAAGTAAAAATTGACCGCACTTTTCAATTTTTGATTAACTCACAAAAGGATGCATTTTGGACAGTATTCCCCTTAGTACCTTATTTATTGCACTTATCATTTTATTGATCATCTCAGCTTATTTTTCGGGTTCAGAAACAGGCTTACTCTCCGCTAATCGTTATCGCCTTCGCCACCTTGCTGAAAAAGGGCATAGCGGTGCTAAAAAAGCAGAAAAATTATTGAAAAAAACAGATGTGTTACTCAGTTTAATCTTAATCTGTAATAATTTAGTCAATATTACTGCTTCGGCAATTACAACTATTATTGGTATGCGTATATACGGTGATGCAGGTGTAGCGATTGCAACAGGCGCACTCACATTTGTTATGTTAATTTTTGCTGAAATTTTACCCAAAACAATCGCGGCACGTTATCCAGAGAGGGTTGCTTTTACCTCAAGCCATCTTCTAGCGATTTTCTTACGCCTCTTTACACCATTGGTGTACTTAATAAATCTCATTATTCAAGGGATCTTAGCCTTATTACGTTTAAAATCAGACAATAAATCCCCCTCATTAAGTCCAGAAGAGCTACGTTCTATTGTGAATGAGTCAGGCAAATTTATTCCATCCGCTCACCAAGAAATGTTACTGTCTATTTTAGATTTAGAGCAAGTTACTGTGGACGATATTATGGTCCCACGCAATGATATTGGTGGCATTGATATTGATGATGATTGGAAATCAATTATGCGCCAACTTAATCATGCAGCACATGGGCGTGTCGTATTATATAAAAGTAGCATGGATGAAAATATTCTTGGTATGCTACGTGTCCGAGAAGCTTATCGTTTAATGTTAGATAAAAATGAATTTAGTAAAGAAACATTAATCAGGGCGGCTGATGAAGTCTATTTTATTCCTGAAGGTACTGCATTGAATGCTCAACTATTAAACTTTCGTAATAATAAAGAACGTATTGGTTTAGTAGTTGATGAATATGGCGATATCAAAGGATTAGTCACTTTAGAGGATATTTTAGAAGAAATTGTAGGTGAGTTTACAACATCAACTGCTCCTTCTATTGAAGAAGAAGTCATCCCACAATCAGATGGCTCTATGATTATTGAAGGCTCAACTAATTTACGTGACCTCAATAAACTTTTCGATTGGAATCTAGATACAGAAGAAGCTCGAACTTTTAATGGATTGATTCTTGAGCATCTCGAAGAGATTCCAGAAGAAGGAACTGTATGTGAAATTAATGGCTTACAAATCACTATTCTAGAAGTCAGTGATAACATGATAAAACAAGCACAAGTTGTGAAACTTTAATACATTTTGATTGGCGATGAATTGATATCATCGCCTTTTATATTACACTCATATACTTTTTTAATTTCTCCCAATCTCCCATCTGATTTGTTCATAAATCTATCGTCTTTTTTATTTACCTCAATTAGCGCTTTTGCTAAAATTTTGCAATTGAAATTAATTCTCAATAGCGTATAATGCAAAACTTATTTTTCGCTGCAAATTAAAGGACTTTTTTATGCCACAGTTGTTTCAATTTTTACAAAACTATATCGACTATATCATTCTTGGTTTACTTGCATTAATGAGCTTTATTATGGTATGGCTAGTTGTAGAACGTTTCATTTTCTTAAGTAAAGTGAATGTAGAAAATTATGATAATGTGCATGAACTTGATATTGATTTACAGCGTAATCTTACCGCAATCGCTATTATCGGCTCAAATGCACCTTATGTTGGTCTGTTAGGTACAGTTATCGGTATCCTACTGACGTTCTTTGAATTAGGTCATTCTGGTGGTGAAATTGATGCTGCATCAATCATGGTACACCTTTCTTTAGCCCTAAAAGCTACTGCCGTTGGTATCTTAGTTGCTATTCCATCAATGGTTTTCTACAACGGATTAGGCCGAAAAATCGAAGTGAATCGTTTGAAATGGTTTGCCTTAAATGAGAAAAAAGCAAAACAAGCATAGGTGATAACGTGAAAAAGTTTGATGAAATCAACATTATTCCCTTTATCGACATTATGTTGGTATTGCTGGCGATTGTCTTAATTACTGCCTCATTTATTTCCCAAGGTAAAATTCAAGTCAATGTCCCTAAAGCGAGTTCTACTGTTGCCTTTAAATCTGATGATTTAGCTAAACTACTGACAGTCACAGAAACAGGTGAAATCTTTTTTAATGATAAACCTATCACCGTAGAAGCCTTAGAGCAGGAAATTAGTAGCTGGCCTAAAGATCAAAAAGTGACTCTTAAAGTAGATGCGAAATCGACCTTCCAAGATTTTGTTTCAATTACTGATATGATGGCCAAAAACGAAATTCGTAATGTCGCTATTGTTACTGTGAAAGAAAAGGCCGCTCAATGATAGAAAAAAATCGCTCATTGGTTGGATTTGCTTTTTCTTTGCTGTTTCACGTGAGCTTTGTTTGGTTCTTATATTGGTCTGTTCAAAAAGACGATGAAAGTGCAAATGGCTTTGCTGCTGATATTATCAGCACACATATTTCAATGGAAATGCTTGCGGCAACAATACTCAATGACCCAGAGCCAGAACCTGAACCAGAGCCACAACCAGTAGTAGAACCTGAACTACCCAAAGAAGAAGTGGCGGATCCAACAGTAAAACCAGAACCACCAAAAGAACCTGAGAAGCCAAAAGAGCCAGAAAAACCGAAAGAACCTGAAAAGCCAAAAGAAAAGCCTAAAGAGAAACCAAAAGAAAAGCCTAAAAAGCCAAAGAAAGTGCAAAAAGATTTACCAAAATCAGATCGTGAAATTAATTCTGATTCGTCGATAAATCAACAAGCAACAACAACAGGTAACGTGACAAGTAGTAATCCTAATCTCGTTGGAAAAGGAAGCAGTACAAATGAAATCAATGCTTATCGTTCAGCTCTCCGTCGTGAGATTGAAAAGCATAAACGTTACCCAAATCGTGCTAAAATGATGCGTAAACAAGGTGTTGTAACAGTCTCGTTTCATATCAATAACGCAGGAATTATTAGCAATGCAAAAATTACAAAATCATCTGGCTCTGAAGAACTTGATAACGCGGCTCTCACTGCAGTAAATAATGCTCGCCCTATTGGACCACTCCCTTCGGGCATGGGAAATGATGTCAGTGTTCCAGTCAGCTTTAAAATTACTAACTAATCGAAAAAGTGCGGTAACGTCACCGCACTTTTTGTTACACGAATGCAATAACGATACACGCCAACTTATCACGATTTTTTAGTAAGTCGTTTTGCAATAAAGATTAACAACATAAAAAATGGAGTTAAAGCGATTCACTTTAGCTCCATTTTATATCATTGATTTTAATCTTATTACTGTTTAGATTGTTGATAAATTTCAATTGCTTCCGGCATTAAACGTAATAAATTTTGTTGACGGTCAGCATCATTTGGATGTGTAGAAGATAATGCGGCTAATACACCTTTTGATCCCGAGGATGCCTGTTGCATTTTATCCCACAATTTTGGAGCTGCTTCAGGATTAAAACCAGCTTTTGCCATGAGCATTAAGCCAACTTCATCGGCTTCTGTCTCATTACTACGTGAATAAGGTTTATCCAATGCCCAATCTTTAGTTAGTGTCACAACTAAAGCACTACTATTTGTTCCAATAACACTTGAAAGAGCCACATGGCTGACTTCTGCTAGTACATTCGTAAACTGTCCTAAATTGACTTTTTTCTTACCATGTTCTTTTAAGGCATGTGCCATTTCATGCCCCATCACGGTTGCAATTTCATCGTTAGTTAACTTTAAATTCTCGACTAAACCCGTATAAAATGCCATTTTACCACCAGGCATTGCCCACGCATTTAGCTCTTTTGATTTGATTACGCTAATTTGCCAGTTAAAAGGCTGTCCTGTTTTATTTTCTGCATTGGCATAAGGCACCATT
The DNA here is from genome assembly GCF_020810675.1 of Pasteurella canis. Taxonomy (GTDB): domain Bacteria; phylum Pseudomonadota; class Gammaproteobacteria; order Enterobacterales; family Pasteurellaceae; genus Pasteurella; species Pasteurella canis. Next base: position 2,192,605 of record NZ_CP085871.1, on the reverse strand, counting down.
TTGTTAAATACTGCATGAATCCGTTTAGCTGTCGCAGATGTCGTATCTAGTACGCCTTCACTACGCGCTTTATTGACAACTTGTAAATAAGAAGCAGCTGATTGTTGATTAATACTGGCAGAATCAGCACAGGCATTTAATAGCATCACAACAGAAGAAATTAGGAATATTTTTTTAATAAATTTAATCATAACATTCTCACTCACTGTAAATTAGATAAAAAAATACCGCTCTTTACAGCGGCATTTATAACATAATACTTATTTTTTGGCACGTTCAAATGATTCTAAAATTTCTTGACGTGCAGCTTCAACGCCTTCCCAGCCTTCAATTTTCACCCATTTACCTGCTTCTAAAGCTTTATAACTCTCAAAAAAATGCTGAATTTGTGCTTTTAGTAATGTAGGGAGATCATTCACATCTTTAATATGGTCATATTCTTTTGTTAATTTGCTATGTGGTACAGCAACAACTTTAGCATCACCACCTGCTTCATCTGTCATTTTTAACACACCAACAGGACGGCAACGAATCACTGAGCCAGGCTGTAATGGATACGGTGTTGGAACCAAAACATCCACAGGATCACCATCAGAAGAAAGAGTATGATTAACATAACCATAGTTTGCAGGATAAAACATTGCCGTTGCCATAAAACGATCAACAAATAGTGAACCACTTTCTTTATCTACTTCATATTTAATCGGATCTGAATTTGCAGGGATTTCAATTACAACATAGATATCATCTGGTAATTCTTTACCTGCTGGTACGTTTTCTAAACCCATTTTTTATTCCTTATTTCAAGTTAATTATAAATAAAAGCAGTCAATTATAGCCTTAAATTACGCAATTTGTCGAGATACTGTGGGTTATCGTGACCGAATTACAAGATTAAAAAATAAATACACAAAAAGAGAAAAAATATTTGATTTTTATTTTTGCACTATTAAAATAGTACAAGTTTAAAATAAATAATAACAACTGAAGTGGTACTTTATATGACAACAACACTAAAAAAACGACCTTCTCTAGTAGGCGGAGCAATGATTATTGCAGGAACAGCGATTGGCGCTGGTATGTTAGCAAACCCAACAGCGACCTCAGGGGTTTGGTTTATAGGTTCGATTCTTCTTTTAGCCTACACTTGGTTTTGTATGACAACTTCGGGCTTAATGATACTTGAAGCCAACTTGCATTATCCAACTGGTGCAAGCTTTGACACCATTGTGAAAGATTTATTAGGTAACGGCTGGAATGTAATAAACGGGCTTTCTGTGGCTTTTGTACTGTATATCTTAACCTATGCTTACATTACATCAGGCGGTGGTATTACCCAAAACTTATTCAATCAGCTATTCAGCTCACCAGAAAGTGCTATCGATATTGGACGCAGTTCTGGCTCACTGATTTTCTGTATTGTACTTGCTTCTTTTGTGTGGTTATCTACTAAAGCAGTCGACCGTTTTACCACAGTACTCATCGCAGGCATGGTTGTGGCGTTCTTTCTTTCCACTAGCGATTTAATTAGCTCAGTAAAAACAGAAGTACTATTCAATCAAATCGCACAAGGTGAACAACAATATTTGCCTTATATTTTGACCGCACTTCCTGTCTGCTTAGTGTCATTTGGTTTCCATGGTAACGTACCAAGCCTTGTCAAATATTACGATCGTGATGGCAAACGCGTGATGAAATCGATCTTCTTAGGCACAGGCATTGCGTTAGTGATTTACATCTTATGGCAGTTAGCTGTGCAAGGAAACTTGCCACGCGCTGAATTTGCACCAGTCATTGAAAAAGGTGGCGACATTGCTGCACTACTTGGCGCACTTTCACAATATATCCAAACAGATTACATTGGTGTGGTGCTGAACTTCTTTGCTTATATGGCAATTGCGAGCTCATTCTTAGGGGTAAGTTTAGGTTTATTTGACTATATTTCTGACCTATTCAAATTAGATGACAGCTTATCAGGCAGAACTAAAGCGACCTTAATCACATTCTTACCGCCATTATTATTAAGCTTACAATTCCCTTATGGATTTGTAATCGCGATTGGCTATGCAGGTTTGGCTGCAACGATTTGGGCAGCTATTGTCCCAGCCTTACTCGCAAAGGCAACTCGTCAAAAATTCACCTCAAGCTCATATCAAGTTTATGGTGGTAACTTTATGATTTATTTTGTGATTCTCTTTGGTGTGTTAAATATTTTGATACAAATTGCTGCACAATTTAACATCTTGCCTACTTTTTTGGGCTAGTCATCACAAATTTAATGCAAAACGCTTGGCTTGATATAAAATTTTAGGTATATAGGTTAGCTGATTTTTCAATCTTAAGAGGTTCATAATGAAAAAAATAATCAAATTGAGCGCTATTACTTTATCATTAGGTTTAATCAGTCAAGCACATGCTTATACTCAAGACAAAACCTACAATATCACCGTTTTACACGCAAATGATACACACGGTCATTTTTGGAAAAACAGTAAAGGTGAGTACGGTTTTGCTGCACACAAAACATTAATTGACAATATTCGTAAAGAAGTGGAAAGCAAAGGCGGATCAGTTGTTTTACTTCATGCAGGTGATTTCAATACAGGTGTACCTGAATCAGATATGTTGAATGCAAAACCTGATATTGAAGGGATGAATATGATTGGTTATGACGTAGCTGTACTCGGTAACCATGAGTTTGATTTCCCAGTACAACTGCTCGAAATGCAAGAAAAATGGGCTAAGTTCCCATTAATTTCGGCGAATGTAATTAATAAAAAAACCAATAAACCATTAGTTCAACCTTATGTGATGTTGAAAAAAGAGGACTTAAACATCGCAGTTGTAGGTTTAACAACTGAAGATACCGCAAAATTAGGTAACCCAGATGTAGTTGATCACGTTATCTTCAAAAATCCGATTGAAACAGCAAAAACAACACTTGCTGAAATCAATAAAACTGAAAAACCAGATATCCGCATTGCGCTGACCCATATGGGCTACTATTTTGACGGTCAACACGGTCAAAATGCACCTGGTGATGTCACGATGGCACGTACTCTAGATAAAGGTGCATTTGACTTAATTATTGGCGGACACACACATGATACGGTTTGTATTGATGAACAAGGCCAATTCAAAGCGAAATACACGCCAGGTGAAGAATGTAAACCAGACTTCCAAAACGGTACTTGGATTGTTCAAGCGGGCGAATGGGGCAAATATATTGGTCGTGCTGATTTTGAATTCAAAAATGGTGAAACTAAATTGGTGAAATATGAGTTAATCCCAATTAACTTAAAACAAAAAATCAAATTAGAAGACGGTAAATCGGACTACAAACTCTATCAAGCTGAGATAGCAGAAGATCCTGCTGTATTTGCACATTTAAAAACTTATCAAGACGAAGGCGATCGCTTATTAGGCGTGAAAGTAGGTGAGGTGAAAGGAAAATTTGTCGGTGATCGTAAAATTATTCGTTTCGAACAAACTAACTTAGGTCGCCTAATTGCTCAATCACAAATGGAGCGTGTCAAAGCAGATATTGGTATTATGAACTCTGGCGGTATTCGCGCGGATATCAACGAAGGCGAAACAACTTATAAAGATCTACTTACAGTACAACCTTTCGGTAATATGATCGCAACTGTCGATTTAACAGGTCAAGAGCTTTTAGACTACCTCAACGTGGTTGCAATGAAACAAGTTGATAGTGGTGCATATCCACAATTTGCAGGTCTTTCAATGGTCGTTGATCGTACTGCCCAAAAAGTGTCTGATGTAAAAGTGGGTGGTAAAGCACTTGATTTAAACAAAAAATATAAAGTCTCTGTACCAGACTATTGCGCAGGCGGTGGTGATGGCTATCCAGTCTTGAAAAAACACCCAAGCTATGTGAACACTGGTTTCATCGATGCTGAAATGTTGAAAAAATACTTTGAAGAAAACAAAGTATTAGACGCCTCTAAATACGATCCAAAAGACGACATCATCTTCAAATAAGATGACCAAGAAAAGCGTCTATGATGCCCCGCAATTTTTTGAGCTTTATTTAAAATTGCGGGAAAATCCAATCAGCTTAAATGAAGTAGTAGAAAAGCCGACAATGTTGTCCCTACTACCCCATTTAACAGGCAAAAAACTGTTAGATCTGGGCTGTGGTTGTGGTGGGCACCTACAACTTTATTTACAACGTCATGCCCACTTTGTCGTGGGCATTGATCTGTCTGAAAATATGCTAAAACAGGCAGAAACAGACTTAGCGAAATCTTCTACAAATGCACCGCACTTTGCCTTGTATCAGCTTTCTATGGAACAACTCAGTGAGCTGCCTGAAAGCCATTTTGATGTCATCACAAGCTCATTTGCGTTTCATTATGTGCAAGATTTTCCTCAATTATTATCCGATATTCATCAAAAATTAAATCCGAATGGTTATTTAATTTTCTCGCAAGAACATCCAATCGTCACATGTTATCAAGGCGGAGATCGTTGGGAAAAAGATGAAAATAAACAGCAAGTAGCGTACCGCTTAAATCATTATCGTGACGAAGGCGAACGTGATCGTAACTGGTTTAAACAACCGTTTAAAACCTATCACCGCACTACCGCAACCATTATTAATAATTTAATCCAAGCAGGTTTCCAAATTGAACAAATGGCAGAGCCGATGCTTGCCGATCAACCTGAATGGCAAAAGGAATTTAAAGATCTGCAACACCGCCCAGTGCTGTTGTTTATTAAAGCAAAAAAAATTTAACTTTTTTGTAAAAAACACTTGCCAGTTCATTTTTTTTACAGTAATTTGAATAGCAATTAACCAATAAGGAAGACAAAATGAATTTTAACCGCATTGCTCATCATCACCACCATCACTCCTGATTATCTTTCGGGCGTTTAGTGGTGCTTGGAAGATAGAAAATCTTCCGAGCAGTGCGATAGAAACAACAAAAAAGCCTCTCGGAACCACTCGAGAGGCTTTTTTTATAACTAAAATTCACAACATCAAACACAGGATAACATTATGATTGAAAGTAAAAGACTACGCATTGCGATGCAAAAATCAGGGCGTTTAAGCCAAGAATCTCAAGCGCTACTAAAACAATGTGGTGTAAAAATAAATTTACAAGAACAACGTTTAATTGCTTACGCTGAAAATATGCCCATTGATATTTTACGTGTTCGTGATGATGATATCCCTGGTTTAGTCTTTGATGGCGTCGTTGATCTTGGCATTATCGGTGAGAATGTTTTAGAAGAAGAGGAATTGGCTCGTCAAGCTGCTGGCGAAAGCGTCAATTATAAAAAATTACGCCGTTTAGACTTTGGTGGCTGCCGTTTATCCATCGCTATTCCACAAGATGAAAACTACAACGATGTAAGCGATCTTAAAAATGCCCGTATCGCGACTTCATACCCCAATTTGCTTAAGCGCTATATGCAACAACAAGGTGTAGATTTCAAAACTTGTTCACTCACAGGTTCAGTAGAAGTTGCGCCACGTGCAGGGCTTGCCGACGCCATTTGTGATTTAGTGTCTTCAGGTGCCACCCTTGAAGCCAACGGCTTAAAAGAAGTGGAAGTCATTTACCGCTCAAAATCCTGTTTAATTCAACGTGCCGCAGAACTTAGCCCAGAAAAACAAGCCCTAGTGAATAAGTTACTCACCCGTATCCAAGGCGTACAACAAGCAGCAGAATCCAAATACATTATGCTCCACGCACCAAAAGAAAAATTAGAAGAAATTACCGCACTTTTACCAGGCGTGGAAAACCCAACCATTTTGCCATTGGCACACGATGATTCAAAAGTCGCCATGCACGTTGTTAGCCAAGAAGTACTATTCTGGGAGACAATGGAGCAACTAAAGGAAGCAGGCGCAAGCTCTATTTTAGTGTTACCAATTGAGAAAATGATGGAGTAAATATGGCATTCACAGAAACTGAAAAACAATCTTTACTCGCTCAAAAAGGCATTGGTCCAACTATTTTGAAACGTTTAGCTGAAATGGGGCTAGATGATGTGAATCAATTAGCAAATTCTACCCCTGACTTTATCTTACAACTCGGTTCAGAAATTACAGGCTCAACTTGTTGGCGAAATAGCCCGCAAGCTCGTAAAGCAATAGAGACTGCAATTAATTGGGCTAAGGCACAAAACAGTTAATATATTGCAAAAAATGCTTTAAAACTGACCGCTTGTATTTTTTATTAATGAATTTACTGTGCAATATGAGAAAAAATTATGCAAACACTAATTTGGAATAACTTAAATGATCAAGAAAAACAAACCGCACTTTCACGCCCAGCGCAAGCGATTGGTGAGCAAATTACACAAGCGGTCAATGAAATTAAGACGAATGTGCTTAAAAATGGCGATCAGGCGTTATTTGAGCTGTCTGAAAAATTCGATAAAGTGAAATTGGAAAGCCTAATTATTTCTAAAGCGCAACTTGAACAAGCAAGCAGCCGAATTTCTGATGAACTGAAAAAAGCCATTCAAACAGCGAAAGGTAATATTGAGCGTTTTCACCAAGCACAGAAAAATCAAAGCGTTGATATCGAAACACAAGAAGGTGTACGTTGCCAAGTGTTAACCCGCCCAATTCAAAAAGTAGGTTTGTATATTCCGGGTGGTTCTGCTCCGCTCTTTTCTACGGTGTTAATGCTCGCAGTGCCTGCCAAAATAGCAGGCTGCAAAACCATTGTACTTTGCTCACCACCACCGATTGCAGATGAAATTCTCTACACTGCAAACTTATGTGGCGTTGAAACCATTTATGCCATCGGTGGCGCTCAAGCAGTATTTGCCATGGCAAATGGTACAGAAAGTGTGCAAAAGGTGGATAAAATTTTCGGACCGGGCAACGCCTTTGTTACTGAAGCCAAACGCCAAGTGATGATGAATGGTACTGCAATTGATATGCCTGCGGGCCCTTCAGAAGTGTTGGTGATTGCCGATGAATTTGCCGATCCTGATTTTGTAGCGAGTGATTTACTTTCCCAAGCAGAACACGGCGCAGACAGCCAAGTGATTTTAGTGACGAATTGCGAAACCTTAGCAAAACAGACCGCACTTGCCATTGAACAACAACTTACATGCTTACCAAGAGCGGAAACCGCACGCAAAGCCCTTGCACACAGCCGCACGTTTATCGCAGAAGATCTACAACAATGTGTTGAAATCAGTAATGCTTATGCGCCTGAACATTTAGTCGTACAAGTGGAAAACGCCCGTAACTTATTACCACTGCTAGATAATGCAGGCTCAATCTTTTTGGGTGCTTATTCCCCTGAAAGTATGGGTGACTATGCCAGCGGCACTAATCACGTACTGCCAACTTACGGCTACACTCGCACGCACTCTAGCCTAGGTTTAGCTGATTTCAGCAAACGAATGACCGTACAAGAACTTAGCCCACAAGGCTTTAAGAAGCTCGCCAATACAGTGATGTTAATGGCAGAAGCAGAACAATTAGAAGCGCACAAACAAGCGGTGGCAATCCGCCTAACTAAATTGGAACAGGAGTAATTATGTCAATTACCTCACTTTCACGTAAAAATATTCAAGCCTTAACGCCCTATCAATCCGCGCGTCGTTTAGGCGGGAAAGGTGATATTTGGTTGAATGCGAATGAATATCCGACTTCGCCAAATTTTGATTTAACTCACCGCACGTTTAACCGTTATCCTGAACCTCAACCGCAATCGGTAATTGAAGGCTATGCCAATTATGCAAGGGTAAAACCTGAAAATGTGTTAGTCAGCCGAGGTGGCGATGAAAGTATCGAGCTAATTATCCGCGCTTTTTGTGAAGTAGAAGATAGCGTACTTTACTGCCCGCCTACTTACGGCATGTATTCTGTAAGCGCAGAAACCTGTGGCATTACATTAAAAACTGTGCCTTTAACCGCCGATTTTCAGCTGAATTTACCTGAAATCGAACGCAATCTTGCAGACGCGAAAGTCGTGTTTGTGTGTAGCCCGAATAATCCAACGGGTACGTTAGTGAATCGTGAAGATTTGTTAGCTTTATTAGAAATGACGAGAGAGAAAGCCATTGTGGTTGTTGACGAGGCTTACATTGAATTTTGCCCACAAGCGACAATGGTTACGGAGCTAAAAAATTACCCGCACTTGGCGATTATCCGCACCCTATCCAAAGCCTTTGCATTGGCGGGCTTGCGTTGTGGTTTTACCCTTGCAAACAAAGAGTTAATCGACGTGCTACAAAAAGTCATTGCGCCTTATCCATTGCCTGTGCCTGTGGCGGATATTGCGGCTCAAGCCCTGCAAAAAGATAGCTTACAAATGATGCAACAGCGAGTACAAGAAATTTTGCAAAATCGCACCGCACTTGAAGCGGAACTTTGCACATTACCTTGCGTTGAAAACGTCTTTGCAAGCGATGGTAACTATGTCTTAGTGAAATTTAAAGACGGGCAAAAGGTATTTAAAGCCCTTTGGGAGCAAGGCATTATCTTGCGTAACCAACACAGCGCATTGATGTTAGAAAACTGCATTCGTATCACGATTGGCACTGCAGAAGAAAACCGCCAAGTGATTGAAGCTATTCGTCAAATTGCATAAGATACAGACAGAACAAAAGACAAACAGGATAACAATATGACACAACAATCAATTCTTTTTATCGACCGCGACGGCACGTTAATTGATGAACCGAAAACCGATTTTCAAATCGACAGTTTAGAAAAATTACAATTTGAGCCGAATGTCATTCCGGCACTGTTAAAGCTCAAACCTTTTTACCGTTTTGTGATGGTCAGCAACCAAGACGGCTTAGGCACGCCATCTTTCCCGCAAGAGAGTTTTGACAAACCGCACAATGCAATGATGGCATTATTTAAGTCACAAGGCATTGAATTTGACGAAGTGTTAATTTGTCCGCACAAGTCAGAAGACAACTGTGATTGCCGTAAGCCTAAAGTCAAATTATTGAAAAAATATATTGATAAAAAACTGTTCGACCCAGCCACAAGCTTTGTGATTGGCGACCGATACACGGATGTGCAACTGGCAGAAAACCTCGGTATTCGTGCATTGCAATACGATCGAGAGAAACTCAATTGGGATCTGATTGTTGAAAAACTTTTACCAAAACAGACCGCACTTTTAGACCGCACACCACGCTATGCGGAAGTGGTTCGCACAACCAAAGAAACGGACATTAAAGTGCAAGTTTGGCTCGATGAAACAGGCGTGAATGAGATTAAAACAGGCGTAGGTTTCTTCGATCATATGCTCGATCAAATCGCAACTCACGGCGGTTTTAGAATGAATGTGAGTAGCAAAGGCGATTTATGGATTGATGAACACCACACGGTGGAAGACACCGCACTTGCGCTCGGCACCGCATTAAAACAAGCGCTTGGTGATAAACGAGGCATTCAACGCTTTGGCTTTGTGTTGCCAATGGACGAATGCAAAGCAGAATGTACGATGGACTTATCAGGTCGCCCCTATTTCAAATTCAAAGCCAAATTTAAACGCGACAAAGTGGGCGATTTCAGCACCGAAATGACGGAGCATTTTTTCCAATCTATCGCTTATACCTTAATGGCAACCTTGCACCTAAAAACCAAAGGCGACAACGACCACCACAAAATCGAAAGCCTGTTTAAAGTGTTTGGCAGAACATTAAGGCAGTGTATTAAGGTGGAAGGGAATGAGTTGCCGAGTAGTAAGGGGGTGTTGTGATATATAATTGTAAGTAGTTACTTTGTTAATAACTATGGTTACAAATGCGGTTAGTTACTACTAAGTTTTAGGTGACTTTAACCGCTATACAACAAATAAGGAATCAATAATGCAGATTTTTCATAAAAATAAAAATAACTTAATTAATTTAAAAGAAATTCCATTTAAATTAGAGCGAGATATTCAACGTTTAGTAGAAAATAATTTAACACTAGCAACAGGGTTAATATTAGTTAAGTCTGAATTTTCAGTACAAAATCAACGGATTGATACACTTGCCTTTGATGCTGAAAACAATGCATTTGTCATTATTGAATATAAAAGGAGTCATAATTACAGTGTATTTGATCAAGGCATTAGTTACTTAAATACATTACTTAAACACAAAGCAGACTTTGTTTTAGAATACAACGAGCAATTAAGTAAAACTTTAAGAAAAGATAAAGTTGATTGGTCCCAAAGTAAAGTGGTCTTCGTTGCCCCAGCATTTAATCAAACTCAAAAGCAAGCTATCGATTTTAAAGATTTAAATATAGAACTTTGGGAAATCAAACAATTTGAGAATGATATTATTGTGCTTAATGGATTAAAAAAATCTATTTATCAACCAACTCTTAAACATAATGAAAAACTATCCGAAATAACGAAAGAAATTAAAACATATAGTGAAGAAGATCACTTAGCAGACAAATCGGATGATATAATTGAACTTTATCAATCCTTTAAGCAAGCTATATTAAATCTAAATCCTGAAATCACTTATTCTGCTAAAAAACTATATATTTCATTTAAATTAAATAGCACTCTTGCTGATGTTGAAATCCAAAAATCAGGACTAAAAATAGGCATAAATATGAAAAAAGGCGAACTTGATGATCCCAAAAATTTAACTAAAGATGTGTCTCAAATAGGACATTGGGGACAAGGCGATTACCAAGTAAGTGTTAAAGATACTAAAAATTTAGAATATATAATGAGCTTAATTAAACAAGCTCTATAAAGTGGAATAAACAATGCAAATTACCATCATCAACACCCGATGCGCTAACCTTTCTTCCGTCAAATTTGCTTTTGATCGTTTAGGTTATCACGCAGAAATTACCGATAATATTGAGCAAATCCAATCTGCTGATAAATTAATTTTGCCTGGTGTGGGAACAGCTAAAGCCGCTATGCAAAATTTGGCGGATTTAGGCTTAATTGAAGTTATTCAACACTTAACCCAACCTGTTCTAGGGATTTGTTTGGGTATGCAATTAATGACGGAATATTCCGAAGAAGGTAATTTGGACTTGTTAAAACTGATGTCAGGCAGAACAGAAAAATTGCCTGATTGTCAGTTACCGTTGCCTCATATGGGCTGGAATAAAGTGCATTATGTCGCTGATCACCCGTTATTTGCGGATATCGAACAAGATAGCTATTTTTATTTTGTACATAGCTATGGCGTGTTGCCGAACTCGCATACCGTTGCCACTTGCGATTACGGCGTACCTTTTTCTGCAGTAATCCAACATAACAATTTTTACGGCGCACAATTCCACCCAGAGCGCTCAGGCAAGGCTGGCGCATTATTTTTGCGTAACTTTGTGGAAAATATTAAATAAGTGCGGTCAATTTTAAGAAAATTTTGCAAACACAGGAAACACAATGAAAACATCACAAATTATCCCTGCACTTGATCTGATTGACGGTCAGGTGGTACGTCTGTATCAAGGTGATTACGGGCAGAAAACCCTTTATTCAGATAATCCGATTGCCCAATTCCAAACCTATGTGACGCAAGGGGCAAAACAATTGCATTTAGTGGATCTCACTGGTGCAAAAGATCCGAATAAACGCCAAACACACCTGATTGGTGAGATTATCAACGCTGTGAATTGCCCGATTCAAGTAGGTGGTGGAATTCGTTCCGAACAAGATGTCGCCGATTTATTAGCCGTTGGTGCGAATCGTGTCGTCATTGGATCAACTGCCGTCAAACAACCTGAAATGGTCAAACAATGGTTTAAAAAATATGGCGCTGAAAAATTCGTGTTAGCGTTAGATGTGAACATTAATGCACAAGGCGAGAAACAGATTGCCGTAAGCGGCTGGCAAGAAAATAGCGGTGTTTCGTTAGAAGCGCTCATTGCGGATTTTAGTGAAGTAGGCTTGCAACACGTGTTATGTACAGATATTTCCAAAGACGGCACGTTACAAGGCTCAAATGTGGCACTTTATCAAGAAATCTGTGCTCAATTCCCACATATCCAATTCCAATCCTCAGGTGGGATTGGCTCTCTGGCAGATGTGGAAGCATTAAAGGACACTGGTGTGTCTGGTGTGATTGTTGGTCGAGCCTTATTGGAAGGCAAATTTAATGTGCAGGAGGCGATCGCATGTTGGCAAAACGCATAATTCCTTGCTTAGACGTGCGTGATGGGCAAGTAGTGAAAGGTGTCCAGTTCCGCAACCACGAAATTATTGGCGATATTGTGCCACTTGCTCAACGCTATGCGGAAGAAGGTGCAGATGAGCTAGTTTTCTATGATATTACTGCCTCTTCAGACGGCAGAACAATTGATAAAAGCTGGGTAGAACGTGTGGCACAAGTGATTGATATTCCATTCTGCGTGGCGGGAGGCATTAAAAGTGTCGAAGATGCCGAAAAACTGTTTGCCTTTGGCGCAGATAAAATTTCTATAAATTCACCCGCACTTGCCGATCCTCATTTAATCAACCGCTTAGCCGATCGCTTTGGCGTGCAAGCCATTGTGGTAGGCATCGACAGCTGGTTTGAAAAAGAAACAGGCAAATACTGGGTCAATCAATATACTGGCGATGAAAGTCGCACTCGCCAAACAAACTGGCAATTACTCAACTGGGTAAAAGAAGTGCAGAAACGTGGTGCAGGTGAAATCGTATTAAATATGATGAATCAAGATGGTGTCCGCCAAGGCTACGACATCGCCCAATTAAAATTAGTACGTGAAGTTTGCCACATTCCTCTAATCGCTTCAGGCGGTGCAGGTGAAATGGTGCATTTCCGAGATGCGTTTATAGAAGCTAATGTTGATGGTGCACTTGCCGCCAGCGTGTTCCATAAACGGATTATTGATATTGGGGAGTTGAAGGCATATTTGAGACAAGAGAATATTGAGGTGAGAGCGTAATGTTAAATAGAGAACAAATCAACTGGCAAAAAGTCGATAACCTACTACCTGTCATTATCCAGAACGAAACCACTTGCGAAGTGTTAATGCTGGGTTATATGAACCAAGAGGCGTTAGAAAAAACGCTCACGGAAAAACGTGTGACCTTTTTTTCACGTACGAAAAACCGTTTATGGACAAAAGGTGAAACCTCTGGACATTTTTTAAATGTGGTAGATATGAGCTTGGATTGTGATAATGATACGTTGCTGATTTTAGTCAATCCAATCGGTGAAACCTGTCATACAGGCGCAGAAAGCTGTTTTTATCAATTTGACAATGCAACCCAACCTGATTGGATTTTCTTTAGTAAATTAGAACGTTTGATTGCTGAACGTAAAGGTTCTGATCCAACAAGCTCTTACACCGCTCAACTTTATGCCAAAGGGACTAAGCGTATTGCACAAAAAGTTGGCGAAGAAGGCGTGGAAACCGCGCTTGCAGCCACAGTTAAAGATCGTAATGAAACCATTTGTGAAGCGGCGGATTTGGCTTATCACTTGACGGTATTATTACAAGATGCCGATTTAAGTTGGGCAGATGTGATTGGAAAACTTAAAGAACGTCATTCAAAATAATCAAAAAACTCACCGCACTTTATAGCAAATAAGATAAAAGTGTGGTGCGTTTTTTCAGAATTTCCATGTTCAACTTTTTATTTCCTATATGATATTACTTGCTTTTATGCTATTTTAACCCCTAAATTTCTTAGTTATTTAGGTCAATTATCATGGAAAAAATCATTATTGATGAAAACCAATTTCTGCGCACTATCTCTCGTATTTCACATGAAATCATTGAAAAACATCAAAACTTAGATAATGTAGTCATTGTGGGGATTAAACGCCGTGGTGCTGAAATTGCAGAGTTGATTAAGAAAAAAATCGCTGATTTAGCGAAAGTAGAACTACCTTCTATCGATTTAGATATTACGTTCTACCGAGATGACCTCGAATATGCGGAACCTAATTCTCAAAGCCCAACATATAGTGGTGCGTCAAATTTCATCAATATTCATAATAAAGAAGTAATTCTGGTTGATGATGTTCTCTATACAGGTCGAACCATTCGCGCTGCACTTGATGCATTAGTTGACTTTGGGCGAGCAGCTAAAATTGAATTAGTCATTTTTGTTGATAGAGGACATCGTGAATTGCCTATCCGTGCTGATTATGTCGGAAAAAATGTGCCGACAAGCCGCAAAGAAAAAGTCCAAGTCCGTACGATAAAATTCGATAATTGCTATGAGGTAGCGCTCATTTCACCGACTAAATAAAGTTTGTGAACCTTTTACAAAATTGATACTCTAACCAATGTAATTTTTAACTTATTTAAAATAATGGAATAGATAATGAAGATCATTAATATGAAGTCTATTTTTTTAGCTGTCATCGGATTATTTGCAGTTTCAACGACACAAGCAGCCGAGCGTATCGTCGCAACAGTCAATGGTATACCTGTTTTAGAAAGCCAAGTAAAAAAACATATGGGTAAAAAAGGCGATCGTCAAACTGCGCTAGACAAAGCAATAGATGACATATTAGTACAGCAAGCCATTGATAATTCAGGTATCAAAATCAACTATGCACAAGTGGATCAGATTATTGAAGGTATTGCGGCACAAAATGGCTTAACTTATGGTCAATTACTCGATGCATTAGACTATCAAGGAATTAGTTATAATGCTTATCGCCAACAAATTGCCAATCAACTTCTAATGGGTGAAGTGCGTAATCAAGCAATTGGGCAAAGTATTGATGTGACAAGAGAACAAGTAGAAGCCTTAAGTCAGCAATTGTTACAACAAGCAAAAGAAAAAGGGACAGAAAAAAAAGTATCTGCCAAACAATATGAAGTTCGTCATATCTTATTAAAATTAAACCCACTATTAAGTGATACACAAGCGAAGGCACAGCTAACGCAAATTCGTGCTGATATTTTATCAGGTAAAACGACTTTTGCTGATGCTGCACTAAAATATTCAAAAGATTACTTATCTGGTGCTAATGGTGGTAATTTAGGCTTTGCATTCCCTGAAAGCTATGTTGGTCCATTCCAAAAAACAATACTAAGCAGCAAAAAAGGGATAATTTCAGCACCATTTAAAACTGAATTTGGTTGGCATATTTTAGAAGTAACGGATACACGTGAAAGTGATCGAACTGTTGATGCTTACAGACAAAAAGCCTACGAACAGTTAGTGAATGAACAAGTGAAAGATGTTGAAAGAGATTGGGTAAAAGCATTACGTAAACATGCAGATATTCGCTACTTAAAGTAAAAATAAATTAATCCATAAATCCCAGCACACAAGCTGGGATTTTGCTTTATAATAAACCGCACTTTTGTTAATTAATCAGATCATATGAATTCAAAAAAACATTTAGGTCATACCGCTCGCAAGCGTTTTGGACAAAACTTTTTACACGATGACAATGTCATTCAAGGCATTGTTTCTGCTATTTATCCACAGAAAGATCAATTTTTAGTTGAGATCGGTCCAGGTTTAGGGGCTTTAACAGAACCTGTTGGTGAGTTAGTTGATCACCTAACCGTAGTGGAATTAGACCGTGACTTAGCTGAACGTTTACGTCATCACCCTTTTTTGCATCATAAAATTACAGTAATTGAAACAGATGCCATGCAATTTGATTTTGCTCAGCTCTATCAAGAGGCAAAACTCGCTGAAAAAAATCAAAAAATGCGTGTGTTTGGTAACTTGCCTTACAACATTTCTACTCCATTGATGTTCCATTTATTTAAATATCATGATTGCATTCAAGATATGCACTTTATGCTACAAAAAGAAGTGGTAAAACGTTTATGTGCAGGTCCAAATAGCAAAGCTTACGGGCGTTTAACTATTATGGCGCAATATTTCTGTCAAGTAATGCCTGTACTTGAAGTGCCACCAACTGCGTTTAAACCAGCACCCAAAGTAGATTCAGCCGTAGTTCGTTTGATTCCTCACAAAGAATTACCATATCCTGTCAAAGATTTATATTGGTTGAATCGTGTCTGTAGCCAAGCATTCAACCAACGCCGTAAAACCTTACGCAATGCGTTATCTACTTTATTCACTGCAGAGCAACTGACTGAATTAGGCATTGATTTAACAGCACGTGCAGAAAACTTATCAATTGCGGATTATGCACGTTTAGCGAACTGGTTAGCTGACAATCCACCAGCAGATGTCAACAAAGACGAAGTGATTGAAAATTTAGACGATTAATGAAATAAGTGCGGTGTGAAATGGCAACATATCTAGTTGGTGATTTACAAGGATGCTACGACGAATTACAACTTTTACTCGAAAAAGTAAAATTTGATCCTACAAAGGATCAGCTTTATTTGGTCGGTGATTTAGTGGCGCGAGGAGATAAGTCTCTTGAGTGCCTACGGGTTGTTAAATCATTGGGACCCGCAGCTCAAACTGTGTTAGGAAATCATGATTTACATCTAATCTCTACAGCACTCGGTATTAAAAAAATAAAACCACGCGATCGTGTTGATGCAATCTTTGAGGCTCCTGATTTTGACGAGTTAATCGACTGGTTACGCCACCAGCCATTACTTATCCACCATGAACAACACCATTTTGTGATGACCCATGCTGGCATCTCTCCTGATTGGGATCTTGCGACTGCGAAGCTATGCGCTAACGAAGTGGAAGAAGTGCTACGCAACGGCAATTATCATCACCTAATCGAAAATATGTACCAAAATCACCCCAATCGTTGGGATGAAAATCTGCAAAGTTTAGATCGTCTACGTTACAGCATCAACGTGTTCACCCGTATGCGTTTTTGCTATTGGGATCATCGTTTAGATTTCGATTGCAAACAACCACCAGAATCTGCACCAGAAGAGCTCACCCCTTGGTTTAACTTAGATAACCCACTTTATCAGACGATGCCTATTATCTTTGGGCATTGGGCAAGTTTAGTTGATACCACAACACCTACGAATATTTATGCGCTTGATACAGGTTGCGTATGGGGTAATCGTATGACAATGTTACGCTGGGAAGATAAGCAATATTTCACTCAACCTGCTGTAAAAAATTATAATGAATAGCATACTGTTCAAAAAGTTATGGGATTTATCTTATCCATATTTAGTCCCTATCACGCATTTATATAAAATACAGTACCCAACGCGTTGGTTGCGTATTCATAGTCTTCCCAGCTCAAAACGTTATCCTGCTAATAAAAATGAAGAACAGCTTTTATTAGCTAGACAGAATCAATTATTCAACGATTTAATTGGCAGCAATAATGCGTTTTTTATTGTTGTTGGTTTATTTGATAATCAAAAAATGGGTAAAGTGTATTCTCAATATGATTTTCAACAATTTACTCAAATTGATTTATCGAAACAATTCCCTACAGAATATGATGAAACATCTCATTACACTTGTTTATTTTCACTACATTACTGGCAAGATCATAATTATGATGAAATGTTATTAGATATTGCCAATGATAATTCAAGAGCAACCTTTGTTTCTTTTACAAAAAATATCCTCATTGCCCCTTATGATGGAGGTATAGATATTATTTTCGCAACCCCAAAAGAGCAAACTTTATACAAAGAACGATATCAAGACTGGCTATCTCATAGAGGCGATGGACTATAATCACATATTCCTGCGGCTATCCAACTAACTGATTTCAGCAATCACTTATAAATATAACTTCAAAATATCTGTTTATTTTCCATCCATTTTCAGGTAAGCTGTGCGACGTTCATTACATACAAAAAATGAATGAACAGGGATGCATATAACATGTTATGTTTATTTATCTACACAGGACAATCTAATGAAAAAATTACTCACCGCCCTGCTTGCAGGTTGCTCTACTTTCGCATTTGCCACTTCAATTCCAAATACACTCACTGACACACATACTTACGAGCTCACCAAATCTTTTAATTTAGCTGTACCAAAAGGCTCAAAAGGTGAAACTAATTTATGGGTGCCATTGCCGGTTAATAATGAATATCAAGAAGTGAAGTCAGTAAAATTTGAAGGCAATTACAAATCCGCTTATATCAGTGAAAATAACCAATACGGTGCAAAAACCTTATTTGCAAATTGGGACAAAAATGCAGATAAACGCGATTTAAAAATCCAATTGGTGATTCAAACCAAAGATCGCGAACCTATGTTGCAAGGTGCATTAAAAGACTACCAAGTGCCAAATAAAATTCAGTATTCTGTTGATGTCTTAGAATATTTAAAACCGACAACGCACATCAAAACTGACGGCATTGTGAAAGAATATGCAGATAAAATTGTAGGTAAAGAATCTAATCCACTGAAAAAAGCTGAATTAATCCACCAATGGATCGTGAATAATATGGAGCGAGATAACTCTGTATTAGGCTGTGGCGATGGAGATGTAGAAAAAATCTTAACCACAGGGGTGCTAAAAGGAAAATGTACAGATATTAACTCAGTTTTTGTAGCATTAGCTCGTGCCTCAAACATTCCTGCGCGTGAAATTTTTGGCTTACGCTTAGGACAAGCCGTGAAAATGGGCAAATACTCTAAAGGCGCATTTGGTAGTGCTGATGTGAATAAATTTGCGAATGTCAGTGGCGGACAACATTGCCGTGCTGAATTTTATTTAGCAGGGTTTGGCTGGGTGCCTGTAGATTCGGCGGATGTCACAAAAATGCGTTTAGCTGAGAAAAAATCGGTGAATGATCCTGATACACAAGCGGTGTCTGATTACTTATTTGGCAACTGGGAAATGAACTGGATGGGCTACAATCACGCACGTGATTTCGAGCTTTATCCACTGCCAGAAGTCGCACCATTAAATAACTTTGGTTATCCATATGCAGAGATTGGTGGCGATCCGTTAAACTTCTTTGATCCAAAAGAGTTCAGCTATGAATTCACTGCAAAAGAACTATAACAAAAGTTTTATTGCAACTTGTGTTACTGCGGTAATTGCCGCAGTAACTTCTACATTGTGTTGCATTGCACCATTAATTTATCTGGTATTTGGTGTTTCATCTACTTGGTTAGTCAGCTTACACGAATACGATTATTTACGTATCCCGATGCTCATTTTATCTCTAGCAGCATTTAGTTATGGGTTTTGGTTACTCACATTTTCTAAAAAAATCATCTGCACAAAATATGTATCGCGTAAAAATCTGATTATATTGTATGCCATTGTGTTCGTCGTAATGCTATTTTTCTTACTTTATCCAACACTGTTACCTTACTTCCTTGAATAAAAAGGTGTGTTATGAAAAAAATAGTCTGTGCATTTTTGTTCTTTTTTTCTTTGTTCAATATCAGCTATGCATCAATGCCTAACATAAATACAGACGAAAAGCAGGTCTCTATTCATATTAAAGAAATGACATGCCAACTTTGTGTTTATTTAGTCAATAAAGAGCTACGTAGTATTGACGGAGTTATATCGACTAAAGCGAATTTTAAAGATCGCATTGTCAATGTTGTAGCGAAAAAAGATCTAGACAATCAGCGCTTGCTACAAGCAATTAAAAAATTGGAATATACGCCAGATATTATACAAAACCAATAATAGCTTAAAGTGCGGTCAGGATTTGTAAAATTTTATGCAACAAACAGCATTAATCAACTCCTCTTCTTGTGATGTGTTCAAAATTCTCTTTTATCAATTTGCACAGATGAAAAAGTTTTGTCCTGCAGATATTGATCACATTAAAAGGAATGACAAAGAAGAATGGGAAAAGTAGAAATATATTCTCTTGCAAATACCTAATACTTTAGGTGTACCTTTTGCAAAAGTGGGGCAATGGCTGGCGAGTTCAAGCATATTTTTTCTCTAATTTTAAATATGAATATCAACAAAACTCCGCATCGATTTTATCGATTATCTTAAATCGACATCGCCTCTCTATTAGTCTAAATTAGCATTGCTATCGAGCAGATCGTTCACAAATGAAAATTGAATAATCCAATCAATAGCTAGAGGCTATCGAGATTCAAAAATACAGCCATTTTCAGCTTTGGCATAGTGATGAAAGTGAATATGCTGATTTCAAAAAAGTTCCTGAATTTCAAGTACAGGAGCTAACATTACGCCATGCCAACGATTTTTGGTGTATTGGCAAAAATATTGAACAGCAACAGTTAGATTAGATTGATATTGTTCAGTTTAGTACTAAAACTATTAAAGAATTATTGCCTTTATATGATCGCTATCACTAATAATACTCAGAATATATTTCCCTTCTAACACCATACAAACTATGTAATCGTTTAACTACCAGTATAATCAGTTATATGTCAATAAAATTGTTTAAAAAAACAAAAAACGCTAGACTTGAGTTATAAAAAAGCAATAATTGGTTATTTAACAACCTAAAAATATTCATTTATACTCAAAAAAATATCTATATTAACTTATATAATTAGGACAAATTTTATGCAAAGGCAAAATCAAACTCATTTTATATCTAAATTATTATTACCTAAAACTCATACACAGAAACTCTCTACAATAGCGATTCTTCTCTCTAACATAGCTATTTTACCTCACATAGCTTATGCCAATTGTCCGACTCCAATAGCAGGCAGTGCCGTAGTACAATCTGGCGGCATCTGTAATTATACAGGCGATAATTTTAAAGATAAAAACCGAGACAATGCAGTAATTGATATAAGTAAAGGCGGTACAGCGACTTTCACTGCACCCCATGTTGATTTACATAAAATTAGATATGGCACGAGTGATGGTACTTATGCAGCTATTTTTTTACGCCCAGAGCAGGATTTAACTAATACTGCTATTTTTGAAGGAGATGTTACAGTGCATAAAGCAACATCTTCTCGATACCCTAGAGATATCATCATTGGTGGAGGGAATCACTTACATATTAAAGGTAATCTTAATATTTCACATGCAGAAAGTGTCAATGGTGGTTCATTATTTGCCTTAAATGGAGATGGTGATTGGGGTAATGCTCGTACGGATACATCAATGATTATTGAAGGTAATGTTATAGCAGACACTGCAGGAGCCAGTTTTATTCGGATGGGCAATGGTAAGTATGTTTTTAATAAAAATGTCTCATTAAATTCAACAGGAGGGACAATTA
Organism: Pasteurella canis; assembly: GCF_020810675.1. GTDB lineage: Bacteria > Pseudomonadota > Gammaproteobacteria > Enterobacterales > Pasteurellaceae > Pasteurella > Pasteurella canis. The sequence continues at coordinate 2,171,586 of NZ_CP085871.1, read as the reverse complement.
AAGTTTTTGAAAATACATCAGGTCAGCTCTTATTTCAAGGAAAAACAACTATTATGAACGATAAGACGTTCTTGTATATTCCACCTACTGCTACACCAACAATTATATTTAATCAATTTACTATTACGAACCCAAATGATAATGAAATTTTTACTTTAGGTAATGGTAAAACCACTATGAACGGCAATAGTATTTTTAACACGCCAAATGCTGATGCGATCAGACTCTATAGTAACGCAACTTTCGAAAATAATGGTCAATTATCAGTAACAAGTAAAGATGGTATTACTATTCACGCTATACCAGAAGAAAATAGAACAGCTGTTTTCAATAATTTATCTCAAGGTAATATAAATACTAATAAGCAAATCATTGTTAATGATGGTGCAGGAAAACTAGTCATTAATAACCAAGGTAATTTATCTTCAACAGCCGCACTTTTTCAAAATACACAAAATGGTCATATCGATGTGACGAATTCGAATATATTAACAGGCTTTTTAGTGAGTAGTAATACCGATACTCTCAATCTCATGAATACTGGAAGTTGGTATAATACTGCAAACTCTAAATTAGATAATTTAGTTAATACAGGTACAATTACATTTATTTCTCCTAGCAATGATCAACCACTTATACTTACAGCAGATAACTATAGTGGAGGTGGTACTTTGATCATCAATTCCCATTGGGATGATTTAGGCAATACACTAAATGGGATATCAAAAACAGATGTACTAAAAATTAAAACGATTGATGGCAATGCTATTACTACGATTAAAATTCATGGCAATAAAATAGGTAATATTACTGCAAAAAATCAACAGCAATTTTCAACAAACGTGATTGAAGTAGAAAACGATCACAGCGGTAATTTATTTATTGGGACCGCTGAAACCTATGGTCCCTATGAGGCACAACTTAAACGTGATGGTAATAACTATCATTGGACATTACAATCTTTACCAAATATAGAAATCATCAACCAACCTGTTGTCGGTTATATACAACAGCCATTCATTAATCGCCAAATGATATACTCACAACTTGGTAAATTACATGAACGTATTGGTGAACAACCTCATTTATTGTTTGATAAAAATGATATTAACAAACGAATTTGGACTCGAGTACATTATGGCTATGATATGTTTCAAGGTAAAAAGCGCTTTGCTACCAAAACACAATCTGGTTTTATACAATTTGGTCAAGACTTAATTTTCAAGCTAAGTGAAGACAAAACACGGCAATATACAGGTATTACATTGACTTATGGCTGGGCAAAAAATAGTTTCTTTGATAAATATCGTACAAAAAATGCTATCGTTACATCGAATAAGTTTACTGGTAGTGCCAGAACAGACATGTTCTCACTTGGTAGCTATCATACTTACTATAGTTCAACGGGTTTATACATTGATACTGTTGGACAAATTTCTTGGCTACAAAACCGTTATCGTAGCCAAAATACGCAAACTAAACAAAATGGTTATGCTTTTGGTGCATCAATAGAAATAGGTAAACCATTTCCACTACTTAATCCAAATATTGCCATTGAACCACAAGCTCAAATCAGCTATCAATCTGTATGGCTAAAAAGTTTTAACGATGGCATTAAAGCAATACAAAAAAACCACCAAGATAGTTGGGTAGCTCGGATTGGTACACGTGTCACATGGAATAACAATAAACAAAACCATGAGCCTGTTTTTTATATTAGTGCTAACTTACTTAAAATGTTAAAAGGTGAAAAAAGCCAAATAAAAATTGATAACCAAATAGCAAGTGAACATTTTAGTGATTTAGCCGCAGATTTTGGTCTTGGAGGACAACTCCCACTGACAAAAAATCTCACTCTTCACGCGAATGTACATTATGTATTAGGTATTCAAGATCGTAATAAAGTCTATCGCAATTCAACACTTTCACGTGAGTCTTACAATGGCTACTTAGGTATTCGCTATACTTGGTAATAAATTGGCGATTCAGGGCTCTCTACTCTTTAATAAAATAATAGGGAGTCCTTATACTCTATCTTAAAAATCTTCTTGTCAATTAAGAAAAAATACCACGTATTATAAGATATAAAACAAGCAAACTATTTACTCAAGCACCTCCTATATCTCACTATTTTTCAGTATTTAAGCTGTCAATTTCCCCCATTTTACGCTATTCTATACGGTATTTTCTCAAATAAATTCTCTCCGCAAATTGCGGTTAAAATCGTAAGGTAACACTATGCAAGAACAATATCGTCCCGATTTGATTGAGCCAGAAGTTCAACAATATTGGCAAGAAAATAAAACATTTAAAGCGATTAAAGATATTAATAAACCGAAATATTACTGCCTCTCAATGTTCCCTTACCCATCAGGTCGTCTGCATATGGGTCATGTGCGTAACTATACTATTGGTGATGTGGTTTCACGCTATCAACGTATGAACGGGAAAAATGTCTTACAACCAATGGGCTGGGATGCATTCGGTTTGCCAGCTGAAGGTGCTGCGATCAAAAATAAGACTGCACCTGCAAAATGGACTTACGAAAATATCGATTATATGAAAAACCAACTCAAAATTTTGGGTTTTGGCTTTGATTGGGAGCGTGAGGTGACCACCTGTAAACCTGAATACTACAAATGGGAACAATGGTTCTTCACCGAGTTATACAAAAAAGGTTTAGTGTACAAAAAAACATCTACAGTGAACTGGTGCCCAAACGATGAAACTGTATTAGCGAATGAACAAGTGCACGAAGGCTGCTGCTGGCGCTGTGATACCCCTGTGGAACAAAAAGAAATTCCACAATGGTTTATTAAAATCACAGATTATGCAGAGCAATTATTAGGTGATTTGGACAACCTTCCATTATGGCCAGACCAAGTAAAAACAATGCAACGTAACTGGATCGGTCGTTCTGAAGGGGTTGAAATCACATTCAAATTAGACAATTCTGAAGATAGCTTAACTGTTTATACCACACGCCCAGATACCTTCTTTGGTGTGTCTTATGTTGCTGTTGCAGCAGCACATCCTTTAGCAGAAAAGGCGGCGGAAAATAACCCAGAATTAGCCCAATTCATCCAAGAATGCAAAAACACCAAAGTGGCAGAAGCTGAACTTGCGACAATGGAAAAGAAAGGTATGCCAACTGGACTATTCGTTATTCATCCATTAACTGGGGAAAAATTACCAGTTTGGGTGGCTAACTTTGTGTTAATGCATTATGGTACTGGTGCGGTTATGGCTGTTCCTGCTCACGATGAACGTGACTATGAATTTGCGAAAAAATATGATTTACCAATTAATCAAGTTATCCAACCATTAGATGGTTCAGAATGGGATTTCAGCAAAGCGGCATTTACTGAATACGGCAAATTAGTGAACTCAGCTGAATTTGATGGTTTAGATTTTGATGGTGCATTTAACGCGATCGCAGACAAACTCATGCAAATAGGCGTAGGTAAAAAGCAAACTAACTACCGCTTACGTGACTGGGGTGTTTCTCGTCAACGCTACTGGGGAGCACCAATTCCAATGCTTACTTTAGAAAACGGCGATGTCGTGCCTGCACCATTACAAGATTTACCAATCGTATTGCCTGAAGATGTGGTAATGGACGGTGTGAAAAGCCCAATCAAAGCAGATCCTGAATGGGCAAAAACCACGTACAACGCCCAACCAGCATTAAAAGAAACTGATACCTTTGATACTTTTATGGAATCTTCTTGGTACTATGCACGTTACACCTCACCAACATTTGCAGAAGCAATGTTAGATAAAGAAGAAGCAAATTACTGGTTACCAGTGGATCAATACATCGGTGGTATTGAACACGCAACAATGCACTTATTGTATTTCCGTTTCTTCCACAAATTATTACGTGATGCTGGTTTTGTCACAAGCGATGAGCCAGCAGATAAATTATTGTGTCAAGGTATGGTGCTAGCAGATGCATTCTATTACACATCACCAACGAATGAGCGTATTTGGGTATCGCCAACGGAAGTCACACTTGAGCGTGATGAAAAAGGTCGTATCTTAAAAGCCTTTGATAAAGAAGGTCGTGAACTTGTTCATTCAGGTATGACCAAAATGTCAAAATCTAAAAATAACGGTATTGACCCACAAGAAATGGTAGAAAAATACGGTGCGGATACTGTACGCTTGTTCATGATGTTTGCTTCACCAGCAGAAATGACTCTTGAATGGCAAGAGTCAGGTGTAGAAGGGGCTAAACGCTTTCTTGGTCGTTTATGGAATCTGGCGTTTGAATATAATAAAAATCCAGCAAAAACTGCTGTAGAACCGACCGCTCTTTCAGCCAGCCAAAAAGCATTGCGTCGAGATGTACACAAAACGATTGCCAAAGTAAGCGATGATATTGGTCGACGTCAGACATTCAACACTGCAATCGCTGCAATTATGGAGTTAATGAATAAATTAACGAAAGCACCGTTAGAAAATGATCAAGATCGAGCCATTATGGCTGAAGCATTAAGCGCTGTAATACGTATGCTTTATCCAATCACGCCACATATTTGTTTCCAATTATGGAAAGAGCTGGGTAATCAAGGGGCAATTGACTTTGCCCCTTGGGTAGAAGCAGATGCTGCTGCGATGATTGATGATGAAAAATTAGTCGTAGTACAGGTAAATGGTAAAGTACGTGCAAAAATTACTGTACCAGCGAATATGGGTGAAGAAGATATTAAACAAGTCGCTTTATCAGATAGTAATGTAAGTAAGCACTTAGAAGGTTTAACTATCGTGAAAACCATCTATGTACCTGGTAAATTATTTAGCTTTGTTGCGAAATAATTCATAATTTGTCTTAAATTTTCCCTCTGCCCTCAGAGGGGAACGAAGGATCTGCCTATGTTGAAACAACTAAAACATCTTTTACTTATAACAAGTGTCTGTCTAATCAGCGCTTGTGGCTTTAAATTCCAAAATGGTGGGCTAATCCCACAAGAATTACAAACACTGACACTAGAAAGTAGTGATCCTTATAGTGAAATGACTATTGTATTAAGAAAGCAATTACAGATGAACAATGTTAACTTGGTTGATTCTCAACAGACAATTCCAGTATTACGCTTAAATAAAATTACAATGGATGATAAAGTCGCATCAATTTTTAAACGTGGTCGCGAAGCAGAAAAAGTCCTGATTTTAGAAGTTGAGGCAATGGTAAAATTACCTAACCATGCATCATTCCCAATTTCGGCAAAAGTGAACCGCACTTTCTTTGATAACTCGCGTGCTGCGTTAGCTAAATCTGCTGAAAAAGAAGTCATTTGGCATGATATGCGCGAACAAGCAGCTCGTCAGTTAATTACAAAAATGGTCGCATTACAACATCAAATCCAAACGAAATAATGAATCGCATTTTCACCGAGCAGCTGGAGGCAACTCTACAGCATAGACTGGCAAAACTCTATTATCTAGTGGGGCAAGATCCTTTATTGCTTAGTGAAAGTCAAGATCTCATTAGTCAGATGGCTTTTAAACAAGGGTTTGATGAGAAAAATATCATTTCTGTAGATAACAATACAGATTGGAATGCTTTATTTGAACGCTGTCAATCCATAGGATTATTTTTTAATAAACAAATTATTTTTCTCAATTTACCAGATAATCTTACTGTAACATTGCAACAGCATTTACAAGAACTGATCTCGCTGCTAAATGAAGATATATTACTTATTTTACAATTAGCTAAGTTAGCAAAAGCAACAGAAAAACAAAAGTGGTTTATACAAAGTATTGATTACGAGCCAAAAGCGGTCTTAGTCAACTGCCAAACACCCAATATTGAACAGCTACCCCGTTGGATCAGTAATCGAGCGAAATCGATGGGACTAACAATTGAAGAACAAGCAACACAGCTACTTTGTTATAGCTACGAAAATAATTTATTAGCTTTAAAACAAAGTCTACAATTACTTGCTTTACTCTATCCTGAGGGTAAATTAACTTACCAACGAGTACAAACAACTGTCGAGCAGTCTTCAGTTTTTACAGTATTTCAATGGGTTGATGCTTTATTGGAAGGTAAACTAAAACGTGCGCAGCGAATTTTGTTTGGATTACAAGCTGAAGATATACAACCTGTTATCTTATTGCGGACTTTACAACGTGACTTAATGACATTATTAGCCTTATCAAAGCCACTACATAAAACACCAATTGATTCAAACCTCCCCATCCAACAATTACGAGAGCGATTTGATCAGTTAAAGGTTTGGCAGAATCGTCGACCGCTATTTAGCCAAGCTTTCCAGCGTTTAACTTATAAACAGCTTTATGTTATTTTCCAACAACTTGCTCAACTTGAATATGCAACAAAAAAAGAATTCAGTCTAGATATTTGGGATAGATTAGCAGAGCTTAGTATTATAATTTGTCAACCAAACAACATCGGATTGTACTCTCAGTCAAGATAATTTCACTCCCTCTCCCTTTCACTTAAGATAAAATTTGAATTAATAAAATTAAAATCAAATTGTTTATTTATTCAGTAGCAAGAGTATAATGAATTGCCTTTTGGCATTTTTTATACAAAGTTAAATTATTTATAAAGGACGAGTTTATGAAAAAATTATTCTCTGTAATCGCTTTATCAAGCTTTGCAATGACTGTTTCTGCTGCTGATTTAGCGCCAGCTTGTGAAAAATATTTCACAGAATATGAAGGTTTCCTTAAAAATGTACCAGCTGAACAAGCGGCTATGGTAAAACAACAATATGATGCAGCAAAACAGCAATTTGCTGCAATGCCAAAAGACATGCAAGAGCAAACTTGTAATCAAGCTATTGAGCAGCTTAAACAAATGAAAGCTGCAATGGGACAAAAATAATTTATCAAAAGAGCTACTGTAATATAGCGTATTCTTTTTTGATAGGATAACTATAAACCCCGCTCTTGGCGGGGTTTATTTTTAGAGACATCTCAATTTTCTATCAGACTTTCAGCTAATAAGCGTTGGATCAGTCTTGCATTAGCAGGAGGAAATTGTCCTGCATCTAATTCACTTTGCGCTACCCAAAAACCCTCTTGTCCTTCACGTCCAAAAGGCTCACCAAACCATTCATCAACCAAATAAAAATAGAAAGAAATAACTTTAGTCGGATATTCAAACTGAAAACGCTCATACAATTCAGCATGCAAAATATGAATACCTATCTCCTCTTCTAATTCTCTCTTTAATGCTTGCTCAGGTGATTCTCCGAGATCAACTTTACCACCTGGAAATTCTAGAGATTGAGCGAAGTCTTGCCCTTCTAAACGCTGAGTCAAATATATTTGACCAAATTCATTGCGAATAATACCTGCCGCCACTTGAACAACTGGTTTCGTCATAGCCAATCCTTAAACTAAAAAGCGCAGCATCATTTGCAAAAAACCTCAAAATCAGACCGCACTTTTCATCTTAATTAACGTTGAAATAATGAAATTAATATTTAGCTTTACTACCGTGACAATGTTTATATTTCTTGCCAGAACCACAAGGGCAAGGCTCATTGCGACCAACTCGGCGCTCACCTACTACTTCACTGCCTTGATTATCTTCAGAATTATAATGCATAGCCGCATTTTCGCGACGAGCAATTTCCTGACGCATACGCTCTGCTTGTTCGACTTCCTCCTGAGTTCTCACTTGAACTCGGCTTAATGTAGTGACAACACTCAATTTAAGAGCATCAAGCATATCTGTAAACATCTGGAAACATTCTTTCTTATATTCTTGTTTTGGATCTTTTTGTGCATAACCACGTAAATGGATACCTCGACGTAAATGATCCATTGAAGAAAGATGCTCTTTCCAAAGTTCATCTAATGTTTGCAGCATAACACCTTTTTCAAAATGTCTCAGCGTTTGCTCACCAACAATAGCTTCTTTTTGCTTATATTCAGCAATCGCCGCATCTAATACACGTTGACGTAATGCATCTTCATCAAAATGATTGTCTTCCTCCAACCATTTGGCTAATGGTAAATCTAGAGCAAAATCTTGTTTCAAGCGTTGCTCTAAGGCGGGAATATCCCACATTTCCTCTAACGATTGTGGTGGAATATACTGATCAATAACTTGATTAAATACATCTTCACGTATCACATCTATCGTTTCTGAGATATTTTCATTATCTAACAAACTATTACGTTGTGCATAAATCGCATGACGTTGATCGTTTGCAACATCATCAAATTCAAGTAAATTCTTACGCCCATCGAAATTATGAGCTTCTACTTTAGCTTGCGCGGAAGCAATTACTTTCGTCAACATTTTTGACTCCATTGCTTCGCCTGCTGTGCTAAATGCTTTACGCATTAAGTTTAATTTACCTTCATTTAAATAAATACGCATTAAGGCATCATCCAGTGATAAATAGAAACGAGATGATCCTGGATCACCTTGACGACCAGAACGACCACGTAACTGATTATCAATACGACGTGATTCATGACGTTCTGTGCCAATGATATGCAAACCACCTGCTTCCTTCACAACATCATGACGTGCTTGCCATGCTGTATAAATAGCATCAATTTGTTCCTGTGTTGGATTATCTAACTTAGCAACTTCCGCTTTCCAGTTACCACCTAAAACAATATCCGTACCTCGCCCTGCCATATTAGTTGCGATTGTCACAGCACCTGGATAACCTGCATTAGCAACAATTTCTGCTTCTTGTGCGTGGAATTTTGCATTTAATACATTATGCTTAATCCCTGCTTTTTTAAGCGCATTAGAGAGTAATTCTGATTTTTCAATAGAAACGGTTCCTACTAAAACAGGTTGATTACGCGCCACACAATCTTTGATATCTTCTATAATCGCATTAAATTTATATTCTTCATTTTCAAACATAATATCAGTGCGATCATCACGAATCATTGGACGATTCGTCGGCACAACAATAGTTTCCAAACCATAAATTTGTTGAAATTCAAAAGCTTCTGTATCTGCTGTTCCTGTCATCCCTGCTAATTTTTCATATAAACGGAAGTAGTTTTGGTAAGTGATTGACGCAACAGTCTGGTTTTCACTTTGAATACGTACACCTTCTTTCGCTTCAATAGCTTGGTGCAGCCCATCAGACCAACGACGTCCAGCCATTGTGCGACCAGTGTGTTCATCAACAATGACAATTTCACCGTCTTTGACAATATAATCAACATCACGCTCAAATAATGTATGAGCGCGTAATGCTGCATAAACATGATGCAGTAAAGAAATTTTAGATGGTGAGTAAAGAGATTCTTCTGCTGACATTAGTCCCTGTGCCGTCAACCACTGCTCGACTTTTTCTTGACCTCGTTCAGTTAAGTGTGCTTGTTTAGTTTTTAGATCTAACGTGAAATCACCATCGCCTTGATATTCTTCACTATCTTCTTTGTCTTGCTTGATTAAGTTTGGAATTAACTTATCTACAGTGATATAAAGCTCTGAACTATCTTCTGCTTGTCCCGAAATAATCAATGGCGTACGTGCTTCATCAATTAAAATAGAATCAACTTCGTCCACTAAAGCATAATGTAAATAGCGCTGGAAACGTTCTTCTGCACTATGGGCTAAATTATCTCGTAAATAGTCAAACCCTAATTCACTATTAGTCGCATAAGTGACATCAGCCGAGTAAGCTTCACGTTTTTGCTCTGGCGATAATCCTGGTACATTGACTCCTACAGTCATTCCTAAAAACTCAAATAGAGGTCGATTAGTTTCAGCATCTCGACGAGCAAGATAATCATTCACTGTCACAACATGAACACCTTTACCAGTTAATGCATTTAAATAACATGGTAATGTTGCTGTTAATGTTTTCCCTTCCCCTGTACGCATTTCAGCAATACAACGATTCGTTAACACCATTCCGCCTAATAATTGCACATCAAAATGACGCATACCTAACACTCGCTTACTGGCTTCACGCACTGTAGCAAAAGCTTCTGGTAAAATTTGCTCTAACGTTTCCCCTTGTTCTAAACGAGTCTTAAACTCTGTTGTTTTTGCTTTCAATTGATCATCATTTAATGCTTCAAACTCAGGTTCTAATTTATTAATCTTAACAACAATTTTATTTAAACGGCGTAAAATACGATCATTACGACTACCAAAAATTTTTGTGAGAACACTTCTAAACATAACTTTTTCTTCTAATTTAAAAATAAACAATAAAAATATTCTGCTTTATTTTATAAATAAAAAACAGAATTCGTAATACAAAAACGAAAGTTAAGAAAAATAAGGCCCTGCTCTAATCGGCGGAACGAAAGAAACAATACCAGTATCCAAGCGTGGCTCACTTTTGAAAAGATAGTATTGTTGGTAAGGAATAGCAGTAGCTTTACGCTGCTGTTGTTGAACTTGCTGAACTAACGCAACAACATGTGATATTTGTTGTTGAATAAAATGTGGATTTTGATAACTAGCATTAGCAACATTGGACTGATTTGTTAGACTCTGAGCTTCAGGTAACGCCAAAATCGCAATCATACTTAATAATAATTGCGACCAAAAATTATGCTTACCTTTTGTTAAAATCATCATCATCCCTATCACTCAAAAATCTCTCGTATTGTAGCGGAAATTAGCTACAATGTCATAGATATTGAGGTGAAAAGTGAGAAAACAAGTCAATGAGATACGAAAAACCAGTTAATGTAGTAGAACTATTAGAAAACTCTAGTTTAGCCAAAATAATGAAAAAAGGATTATTTTTAAACGAGCTAAATTTACACTTACAACAAAGCTTTCCAAAACAATATCAAGGGTTGTACAAAGTTGCTAATTTAGAGCAAGATACACTTTATCTAGAAGTTGCTAATGCGATTGTTCGCCAAGCGCTTTTATTTCAACAAAAGCACTTACTCGCATTAATAAAAACAAATTACCCCGAGGTAAAGCACATCAAATTCTATATTAATCCCAATCTGTCCGTGTGATATAAAATATGTAAAATTCACTAAGCTATTCAGTTTACTCTTGTTTATCTACTCACCCAATTTCATTTCGCATTGAAGACTGCAATTAATTCCGTCACTTTGATTCGTCTGTTTGATTGCTGGCTAATTGACCGTTGTACTTGAATGGCTTTTAGCTTAGCTTTCTGATAAATATCACGTGTAAATGCAGTATCATGATTTGAAATAACAACGGAAATATGGCGTTCTTCTGCAGTATAACTTGCTAAATCAGCTAATACTTTTTGGTGTTGAGCAGAAAATTCATTACCAGCATAGCTGGTAAAATTACTTTCTTGTATTAAAGGAGCATAAGGTGGATCACAATAAATAATAGATTTTTCATCCGCTAAAGAGAAAGTATGTTGAAAATCAGCACAAATAAACTCTGCATGTTGTGCTTTTTGAGCAAAATAACGTAATTCAGCCTCAGGAAAATAATGTCTTTTATAAGAGCCAAATGGCACATTAAATTCATTTTTGGAATTGTAACGGCATAATCCATTAAAGCCGAAACGATTAAGATACAAGAAAATTACTGAACGCTCAAATGTATCTGACGAACGATTAAATTGTTCTCTCTGTGTGTAATAATACTGACTAGTATTCGCTTCTGGATGAAAAAAAATGGCTTTGGCAGCTTCAATATAACGTTCTACATCAGACTTAACAAAATTAAATAAATTAATTAAATCTGGATTAATATCTGCCAAGATATAACGCTCAAAATTTGTATTTAGAAATACTGCGCCAGCACCAACGAAAGGCTCAACTAAACACGTATTCTTTTTAGGTAGAACTTTATTAAGTTCCTCAGTCAAACGGAACTTACCACCGGCCCATTTTAAAAATGGGCGGTATTTTATCATGGGTAATTTAGTCTTTTTTTTGAAGCCTAACTGCTTTGATTTAATAGGCTGTTTTCGACGAGGAGGCATTAATTAATCAACCTGAGTACAAGAACGTATAGCATCTAACACTATTTCTTGATCAGTATTTGTTGCAACATAAGCTTGACCTAATGCTTTGAGTAAAATAAGACGTAATTTTCCAGCTAAGACTTTTTTATCTCGCATCATATGTGGCAAATAATCTTCTGCTTGCATACTATCTGGTGAAACCGTTGGTAAATTCGCTCTTGCAAGTAATTTTTCAAGACGACCAACATCATCATACGTTAAATAGCCTAATTTTTCTGAAAGCACTGCTGCCATCATCATACCAACAGCAATAGCCTCTCCATGTAGCCAATTCCCATAACCTAAGTGGGTTTCAATCGCATGACCAAAAGTATGCCCTAAATTCAATAATGCTCTATCACCTTGCTCTATTTCATCGTTTGCAACAACATCTGCTTTAATTTGACAACAGCGTGAAATACATTGCTGTAAATAGACTTGCTCTAGAGCAACAAGATTATCGATATGTTGCTCTAACCAACTAAAAAAATCTTTATCAAGAATAGCTCCATATTTAATTACCTCAGCCAATCCTGCATTTACTTCACGTTTAGGTAAACTCTTTAAAGTTAAAGTATCAATAATTACGCAACAAGGCTGGTAAAAAGCACCAATCATATTTTTACCTAACTCATGATTTACAGCTGTTTTCCCTCCCACCGATGAGTCAACTTGTGCTAACAATGTTGTTGGGATTTGAATGAAGCGAATACCTCGTTGATAGCTGGCTGCAGCATAACCTGCTATATCACCGATAACCCCACCACCTAAGGCAATAATCGTAGTATCTCTCCCATGATTAGTTTGTAAAAGTGCGGTAAAAATCAAGTCCAATGATGCCAAAGTCTTGTACTTTTCTCCATCAGGCAATAATACATGTTCAACCAAGCATCCTTTTCTTTCTAAGGTATCTGTTACTGGGGTAAGATAGTATTGTGCAACTGTTGGATTAGTAACGATCATGACTTTATCACCCGATTTCAATGGATAACAATTTTCATCAGATAATAAACCTGCTCCAATATATATCGGATAACGGCGTTCTTTTAACTCAACATTTACACACTGCATGATTTATCCTATTTTTCAGCCATTAAGATTATCAATTAAATCCATAATTTGTGTTGCCATTACTTTTGCACTTTGTTCATCTGTTGGCAAAGTAATATCCGCAATTTCTTCATATAAAGGATTACGAATTTTCGCTAAATCTTCCAATACTTGGCGAGGATCATCTACTTCTTGTAGTAATGGGCGCTTTTTATCACGCTGTGTTCTTTGATATTGCTTTTCAACTGTCGTTTCTAAGTAAATCACGATTCCACGTGCCGATAAATGATTACGATTTTCTTTTGATAATACTGCACCACCACCTGTTGAAAGTACAATACCTTGTCTTTGTGTTAGCTCATTAATAATGCGCTCTTCACGCTTACGAAAACCAGCCTCACCTTCAACATCAAAAATCCAGCTTATATCTGCACCAGCACGTTGCTCAATTTCACCGTCAGAATCGACAAAATCCATATTTAATAGCTGTGCCAATTGACGACCAATTGTGCTTTTTCCAGCCCCCATTGGACCTATTAAGAAAATATTACGCTTTTCTGCCATCTCTAATTTTTCTTCTTGTTCATTAATATATTGATAATCATGATCTTTTGTAAAATAGAGAAGCGACCTGAATCGGTCGCAAAAAGATCACCCAAAAAATAATTGCGATTATCGCAATAAATCACCCTATTTTTCAACCTTAACAGGCGATTTATTTGTGATATTTACTCAGTGGGAACGAAAGCGAGCGCTATTTTAAGAGCTTATACTAAGGCACTACTGCTCTGATTTTGCGACTATTTCATTCTGCTTTAAAATATGTGGCGTCACAAAAATAACGAGCTCCCGCTTTTGATGACGTTCACTTTCTTTACTAAATAGATGTTTTAATACAGGTAAATCACCAAGCAGAGGCACTTTGTCTACGCCTTTCATTATCGTATCATGAAATACTCCCCCTAAAACAATAGTTTCACCATCCTTTGCAAAAACTTGAGTATTAATTTCTTGCTTATCTATTGAAATACTTTCGCCTTTATCATAAGTCACTCTCGGTCCTAATGAGTTTTGACTAACCGCCATATCTAATAAAATAGTATTATCTTTTGAGATTTGTGGTGTAACATCTAAACCTAGTACTGCTTCACGAAATTCAATAGATTGTGTATCATTTTTACCATTTGTCACAATATAAGGTATTTCTGTTCCCTGCTTAATACTGGCACTTTTCTTATTCGTCGTTAACAAACGTGGGCTAGCAATAATTTCAACATTATTCTCTCGTTCAAGTGCAGTTAATTCCAAATCTAATAAGCGACCATTAATTTTTGCTAGTTGTAATGCAATGCTTCCTGCAGGTGTTACATTAGTTGCAAAATTAACATTGAGATGATCTTGAATATTCAAAAAGCCATTACTTTCTAAACTACCTGATAAAGTATGTTTATGAGAAGTAGGATCAAACATTCCCCATCTAACGCCCAGCTCTTTTAGGCTTTCATCGGTCATAGTGACAATTCGCGCTTCAATCACGATTTGTTCAACAGGTTTATCCATTTCTGATACTAATTTTTTAATATTTCGGACTGATTCAGCTTGATCTTGAATTAACAATAAATTACTGCGTATATCTACACTAATACGCCCATCTACCGATAATAAAGAGCCATTACCAGTAGTCAATGATTTCATCACATCTTCTGCTTTAGCAAATTGTAATTTTATTGAGTCTGTTACTAAATTAGGACTTAGCTGACTACTTTCACTCTTTATTTTGTCCGCTTTAAAACCTTTACTCAAATAATACAATTGACCTTCTTTGTGTAGCTCTAATTGTTTAATCTTAGCTACGGCATATAACAATTTCTCAAAACTAGTTTGCTCTAATTGCAGTGATAACGTACCATCTAATTCATTATCAATGACTAAACTTTTGTTTTGTTGTAACGCTAATTGTTGCAAAATTTCAACTAGTGGCGCTTGCTTTAAGCGAATAGAAAACGTCTCACTAGATTGCGCTAGCACACAACAAACAAAACTAAGCCATAATAGACCGCACTTAATACAATAGTTAACCCCTTTTTGCATACCTTCATCCTAAAGTTTAATAAATAATGTGCTATTTTCCGTACAATTTTGTTTATTTTTCCAATAAGCTAAGGTAATACCTTGCTTACTAATTTGTTGAATACGGAAGCCTTCTGCTGTTAACAATTGATTAAGAGAGGCACTCTGAATCTGCTTGTCTTCATTCATAAAAAATGCTAACCATTCTGTTTGTTGCTGTAATACACCAATTAATTTCAGCTCATTTAAATCATTCATTGGAAAAAGTGCTGACTCTAAAGCATGGCAAGATGTCAAGAACATTATTTTTTCGTTTTTCATTACAGCATTTGATTGGGTTTGTCGTTGAGTTCGATCAAAGGGATCTGCTTGTACACTCAGTGTTAAACTAAATAAAATAAGTGCGGTCAATTTTTGCATTAGTTTCACTCCTCTATTGGTTGCAGCTGCAACAAAATATCTACCTGTACTGATACACCCTCTATATTTGCTATTTTCAATAATTGCAATTTACTAAGCTTTAATTGTGGATACTGAGTTAAAAGTGTCGTTAAAAAGTTATGAAAATCAGCAAAATAGCTTTGAAATTGTAAATTCAGTAGTGGAAAAAAGTGAAATGTCCATTCAGTAGACTGTAATACTATTTTGTGTGAATGCTGATGAATGTATTGATTGATTTTTGTCATCTGACTCGTTAAAGTTGGGGTCAAAGCAGACTGTGTTATATGTTGTTTTAAACGATCGAAAATCTGTTGATTATGCTGTAAGTCCTGTTTCTCATAGACTAGCATCTCTTCAATTTGTCTTATTTGTTGGTATTGCTGAATCATTTGAAAAATTGTGTATGACCATCCCAAACTCATTACTATGACAAATAAAATTATTCTTTGTATAAAAGGTAAATTTGATAACTTACTAAGTAAGGAATCTGGATTCTTGAGATAACTTAGCATCGATAATTCACCCCATTGCTAATTGCAACTCAAATTGAAAAGAAATATGCTGTAGTTCTAATTGAAAATGCGTTAATTTGATTTCTTGAAATAATATATTAGAAGTAAGAAACTGATTTAATTCTTCAAATTCTGTTTGTGTCTCCACATATCCCTTCAAAATGACTAACCCAGAATCCCAACTAAGCTCCTCTAACTCACCTCGTTGTAAAGGTAATGTGGTTATACTGTCCAAAAGGATATTCAATGTTTTTGTAGATAATAAAAACATTTTTTCTTGTACAAGATAATTCTTTCTTAATTCGGAAACTTGGTGGTTAACTTGCTGTAAATTAGAAGTAATTTGCTGTCGATTTGTCTGTTTTAATATTTTTTGCTGAGTCAGGGACTCAGAGAATACCAGTAACACAAAATTACCCACAATGAAGCAAACTAACGCGATACAGCACTGAATAGTAAAAAGAATTAAACGCTGCCGACGTTGTTTCTGCCGCCAAGGCAATAAGTTCAAATGATATGTCACTTTTGTATCTCGATAAGCTTATTTATCATCGCCAAGCTCATTTGATAATCTTTTTCGCCATAATGCACTACCTAAAGCAATGATTGGTAAAGTTGTGTGTAACTCAGTCCAGTCTGGCGGTAAAACATCTTGCGCGTGTATACGGTAAACAATAACTTGCTTAGGTTGATGTTCATAACGTTGACAAAATTGAGTATAAAGTGCAGTCAAATCTGAATGCGTTTTTTGTAAGACGAGTAATTGATATCGTTGTTCTTCAAGTGCGATACAACTTTGTTCATCTTGATATAAAAACAATGTATTTATACTTTGCACTGTAGGCATAAGAAATTGGAAAGCACGTAAAATGCTATGTGCTAAATTGTCTAATACATCAATATTTAATACAGATAATTCTGTTAAATATTGTTGTGCAATCGACTTTTGAACAGCAAAAAGCGTAAGCTGGAAACCTTGTTGTACCATATCTGCATAATAATCAAACCAAAGATTAGATAGAGGGATAGATAATTCTTGTTCTAGGAGAAATTGACATTGCTGCTCACATTCTTGTTCATTTAATTGTTGAGGCAGCAATATACTTTTAGTCCAAATTTGATGAGGTGAAATTGCAGTAATAAAAGATAAGTGTATTTTTTGTTTGCTTGCTAAACAAATGAGGATCTTATTTTTAGCTTCTGCTAACATCTCTATTGTTGTACAGAATTTCTGCGGTTTATGTTCCATATCTAACCAAACAAATTCAATATTTTGTCCTCGTCGCCACACACCTACTTGAATTAAAGTCATCGAAAGTTGCCACATTTGATGTCTCCTATTTACTGATTATTTACATTTCTGCTGAACTTTTAGCTTTGGATTTAGTCTTGTTATCTTTATACTGTGAATAATTTTTTGAGTTTTTTAATAAACAAGCATTAACCAAGAGAGAATTTTTCGATGCGGATCGCAAAATTAATATTAAGTACCCTATTAACATTAATTGTATTGGGTTGTGTCGCGGTAGGTGCGGTATATATCTATTTGAAAGCAGATTTACCTGATGTAGAAAGCCTTAAAACGGTTGAGTTACAACAACCTATGCAAATTTATACAGCTGATGGCAAACTTATTGGTGAGGTTGGGGAGCAGCGCCGAATTCCTGTGCCATTAGAACAAATTCCACAACCTCTTATCAATGCTGTTCTCGCAACGGAAGACAGTCGTTTCTATGAGCATCATGGACTAGATCCTATTGGTATTGCTCGTGCTATTACAGTGGCAATTACTAAAGGTGGTGCATCTCAAGGGGCAAGTACAATTACACAGCAATTAGCACGTAATTTCTTCTTAACACCTGAAAAATCGATTGAACGTAAAGCAAAAGAAGCTGTTTTAGCCATTGATATTGAAAATACATTAACTAAAAACGAAATTTTAGAATTGTATTTAAATAAAATTTATTTAGGTTACCGTTCTTATGGTGTTGCTGCTGCTGCAAAAACTTATTTTGGTAAAGAATTAGAGCAATTGACATTATCTGAAATGGCTGTAATTGCTGGTTTACCTAAAGCTCCTTCTACAATGAATCCAATTTATTCATTAAAACGAGCCACAGAAAGACGTAATATTGTGTTAGGACGTATGCTGACGACAAAATACATTACACAAGAAGAATATGATTCAGCAATTAAAGAACCTATCGTAGCTAGCTATCATGGTGCACAAATTGATTTCCGTGCTGATTACGTCACTGAAATGGCTCGCCAAGAAATGGTAAGACGCTTTGGTGAAGAAAAAGCCTATACGAGTGGTTTTAAAGTTTATACGACTGTGTTATCGAAAGATCAAGCTGAAGCACAAAAAGCACTACGTAATAATCTGATTGATTATGATATGCGCCATGGTTACCGTGGAGGTGCGCCACTCTGGCAAAAAGAGGAAACACCTTGGGAGATAGATCGTATTATTGGTTTCTTAAAAAAACTCCCCAATTCTGAACCGCTCTTACCTGCAGCAGTACTGGCTACAAATAAAACTGGCGCTGAATTACTATTATCATCAGGCGAAAAAATGACCTTGTCAAATAATGCAATGCGTTGGGCAGGGAAAAAAACACCTAAAGTAGGTGATCAAATTTGGATTCGCCAACGTGACAATGGCGAATGGATTTTAGCGCAGCTACCAGAAGTCAATTCTGCTTTAGTCTCATTAAATAGTGATAATGGTGCTATTGAAGCTTTAGTTGGGGGGTTTAGCTTTGAACAAAGTAAATTTAATCGTGCAACACAATCTTTAGTACAAGTTGGTTCTTCAATTAAGCCTTTCATTTATGCTGCTGCACTAGAAAAAGGGCTTACTTTATCTAGTGTGTTACAAGACTCTCCTTTGGTTTTAAAAAAAGCGGGACAAAAACCGTGGGCTCCTAAAAACTCACCAAACCGTTTTGATGGCCCAATGCGTTTGCGAGTAGGTCTAGGCTTATCCAAAAATATGATTGCTATTCGAGCAATGCAAATGGCTGGTGTGGAATTTACCGCTGAGTTTTTACAACGTTTTGGTTTTAAAAAAGAACAATTTTTTGCTAGTGAAGCATTAGCATTAGGTGCTGCATCATTCACACCATTAGAAATGGCTCGAGGTTACGCTGTATTTGATAATGGTGGTTTTTTAATTGAACCTTTTATTATCAACCGTATTTTAGATAACACAGGTAAAGAAGTTTTCCTTGCTAATCCCAAAATTGCTTGTATTACTTGTCATGATATTCCAGTGTTATATGGTGAGACAGAAAAACTAGATGCATTTAAAAATTATGATTTAAGTCTAACTGAAAATCTCAATATTGATGTATCTGATGAAGGCAGTGATGAATTAGGTGATATTATCCCTGATATCCCAGATCTAGAACCGATCAATACTAACCCAATTGATGAAAGTCATTTACATTTCATGGCTGCTGCAAAAACAGATAACTCAGAAACACAGTATGCACCACGAGTTATCAGTGGTGAGCTGGCCTTTTTAGTCCGAAGCGCATTAACATCAGCAATTTATGGTGAAGCAGGTAAAAGCTGGGTTGGAACAAGTTGGCGCTTATCAAAAGCATTCAAACGTCAGGATATTGGCGGTAAAACAGGAACAACAAATAACTCTAAAGTCGCTTGGTATGCTGGATTTGGTGCTCATTTAACGACGGCTGTTTACGTGGGGTTTGATGATAATAAACGCAATTTAGGTCGTGGAGAAGCTGGAGCCAAAACCGCAATGCCAGCTTGGCAAGCTTATATGTTAACTAGTTTAGCTGACATTCCTGAACGTAAATTAGCTCCACCACCTAATATTGTAGAAAAACGTATTGATACAGGATCTGGTTTATTAACAAACAGTGGCGGACGAATAGAATATTTTATCAATGGTACTGAGCCTAAACGTACTTATGTTGAAGAACAAGGCTATTATATACCATCTGACTTTACTAACCCTGATAGTAATTCATCAGTAGACGACCGAGAAGAACTCTTCTAAAATCCACCGCACTTTTGATCATAAAAGTGCGGTCTCTTTTTTATAATTTCTATTTTAAAGGCAATATTTATGCTTAGTTATCGTCACAGTTTTCATGCAGGTAATCATGCCGATGTGTTAAAACATATCGTATTAATGCTTATTATTGAAAACTTTCAATTAAAAGAAAAAGGCTTCTATTATTTAGACACACATGCAGGTGTGGGACGTTATCGCTTATTTAGCGAAGAAGCAGAAAAAACAGCAGAGTTTGAAGAGGGTATTGGACGTCTCTGGCAACGTGATGATTTCCCCGAAGAAATTACACGTTATATTCAATTAATAAAAAAATTCAATTATGGTGGTAAAGAATTACGTTATTACGCAGGCTCGCCGTTAATTGCTGCAACAATGTTGCGTCCACAAGATCGTGCTTTGTTGACTGAACTCCACCCAAGTGATTTCCCATTGCTACGTAACAATTTCAAAGAATTTAAAAATGTAACAAGTAAGAGAGAAAATGGTTTCCAACAATTAAAAGCAACCTTACCCCCCAAAGAACGGCGTGGACTTATCTTAATTGATCCACCTTACGAATTAAAAGAAGATTATGATTTAGTTGTACAAGCAGTAGAAGATGGCTATAAACGTTTTGCTACGGGTACTTACGCCATTTGGTATCCTGTTGTATTGCGCCAACAAATTAAACGGATGCTACGTCACTTTGAAAACACAGGAATTCGTAAAATCTTACAAATTGAATTAGCTGTACGTCCAGATAGTGAACAACGTGGGATGACTGCCAGTGGTATGATTGTCATTAACCCTCCTTGGACACTTGAGCAACAGATGAAAAAAATTCTGCCTTATTTAACCCAAACCTTAGTTCCAGAAGGAACGGGAAATTGGTCAGTTAAATGGGTAGTACCTGAATAATCTATTACTCATTAAACTGAGTTATGATATCGTTTTGCTTTATGTTTATTTATTCGGCAAAATAACGACAAATTTATTGTAATTATGTGTATCTAAAAGGAATACAACAATGACAAAACATTATGATTATATTGCTATCGGTGGTGGTAGCGGTGGCATTGCCTCAATTAATCGTGCTGCAAGCTACGGTAAGAAATGTGCTATCATCGAAGCCAAACATTTAGGTGGTACTTGCGTTAATGTAGGCTGTGTGCCCAAAAAAGTCATGTGGTATGGCGCACAAATAGCTGAGGCAATTCATCTTTATGCTCCAGATTATGGTTTTGAAGTGAATGTGAGCCAGTTTGACTTTTCTAAATTGGTCGAAAATCGACAAGCTTATATCAGTCGCATTCATACTTCCTACAATAACGTTTTAGCCAAAAATAATGTTGATGTTATTCAAGGATTCGCTAAATTTGTTAATACGAATACTGTCGAAGTAAATGGCGAACACATTACAGCAGACCATATTTTAATTGCAACAGGCGGACGCCCAAGCCGTCCAAATATTATAGGTGCAGAATATGGTATTGACTCTGACGGCGTCTTTGAACTCACACAATTACCAAAACGTGTAGCTGTTATTGGTGCAGGTTATATTGCCGTTGAACTTGCTGGCGTCATGAATAGTTTCGGTGTTGAAACTCATTTGTTTGTTCGTCAACATGCACCGTTACGCAATTTTGATCCATTAATTGTAGAGACATTATTAGACGTTATGTCGCAAGATGGTATCCATTTGCATACTCATGCTATTCCAAAACAAGTGACAAAAAATGCTGATGGCTCATTAAGTTTACAGCTTGAAGACGGACGTACACAAGAAGTCGATTGCTTAATTTGGGCGATTGGTCGCCATCCTGCTACAGATACCATCAATTTAGCAGCTACAGGTGTAAAAACGAACGAGCGTGGATTTATCAAAGTAGATAAATATCAAAATACAAATATAAAAGGTATTTATTCTGTAGGTGATATTATTGAAGGCGGTATTGAGTTAACTCCAGTTGCAGTTGCTGCTGGTCGTCGTTTATCAGAGCGCCTATTTAATAATAAACCAAATGAACATTTAGACTATAATTTAGTCCCAACAGTTGTCTTTAGCCATCCACCAATTGGTACAATAGGACTCACAGAACCACAAGCGATCGAACAATATGGTGCAGAAAATGTGAAAGTATATAAATCTGCTTTCACACCGATGTATAGTGCTGTGACACAACATCGCCAACCTTGTAAAATGAAGCTAGTTTGTACAGGTAAAGAAGAGAAAATCGTTGGTTTACATGGGATTGGTTTTGGGGTAGATGAAATGATTCAGGGCTTTGCTGTGGCAATTAAAATGGGTGCAACTAAAGCAGATTTTGATAACACAGTAGCTATTCATCCAACAGGATCAGAAGAATTTGTGACGATGCGTTAACCTAAAGTAGGACTCCAATTTAAAGGCGATATAAAGAAATAAAATATCGCCTTTTTTGATCAAATTTAGTCAAAGCTGACCGCTCTTTAAGTGAGCAAAATCACGCAATCTTCTCTTTATAGTGCTGGCGACAAACAGATAAATAGCTGTCATTACCTCCAATTTGAATTTGGGCGCCATCACGCACAACATCTCCTTGTTCATTTAAACGCAACACAAAATTCGCTTTACGACCACAATAACAAATAGTTTTAAGCTCTTCTAATTGATCAGCCCAAGCAAGTAAATACTGACTTCCTTCAAATAACTCAGACTGAAAATCCGTACGTAAACCATAACACAATACTGGAATATTCAGCTTATCCACAACTTCGCTAAGTTGATAGACTTGGGATTTGGTCAAAAACTGTGCTTCGTCTACTAAAATACAATTTAACTTTTCATGCATTACATGCTGCTCTATTTCTGCTAATAAATTACTTTCTTTGTGAAAAAGCCGCGCATCTTGGCTAATACCAATACGAGAAGTCACTTTTCCCACACCAAAACGATCATCAATTGCAGCAGTATAAACAAGCGTATTCATATTACGCTCCTGATAGTTATACGAAGATTGCAACAATGTTGTGGACTTACCCGCATTCATTGTTGAATAATAAAAATAGAGCTTTGCCATATCATTCCTGTTTTTTTATTTTAGTGCCCATTTAAAGAAATAATAAAAAATTGCCCCCGTTAGAGGAGGTAATGCAGCTAACATCAAAATACCAAAAGTTGTTCCACCACCTACGAAATGCCCAGCCTCGGTTAAATAATCTATAAGTTGTTCTGTTGGCATCATAAAAATAGCAATTGCAATTAATGCTAACATGAAAACACAACCTACACCTGCTGCACGCATCGCTTTTAATTTATGTTGTTCCATATTCATTTCCTTGAGAGCTAGATTGTAACAATTGGCGATAATGTCGTCATAGACCAACGAGGTTTCACTTCGATCGCAAGATCTTGTTGCTCACCTTGTTTTAGGCGTAACAATCCAGCATAAGCAATCATCGCACCATTATCAGTACAAAATTGAGGTTGTGGATAAAAAACCTCCCCATTGAGCTGCTGCATTAATTCGGACAAATGTTGACGTAATTGTTTATTTGCACTCACGCCACCTGCAATAACCAAACGTGTCAATCCTGTTTCTTTTAACGCTCGGCGACACTTAATTGCCAGTGTTTCTACAACAGCTTGTTGAAAAGCATAAGCAATATCTGCTTTAGTTTGTTCTGTTAACTCACTTTCTTGTTGAATTACTTGTGCAATCGTATTTGCTGCAAAAGTTTTTAATCCTGAAAAACTGAAATCTAAACCTGGTCTATCTGTCATAGGACGAGGAAAAATAAAACGATCAGGATTTCCTTTTTGCGCTAGACGTGAAAGTGCCGCACCACCAGGATAATCCAATCCTAACAATTTTGCTGTTTTATCAAAAGCCTCGCCAGCTGCATCGTCAATAGACTCACCTAATAGTTGGTATTGTCCGACTGCATCCACTTTCACTAACTGAGTATGTCCGCCTGAAACTAATAATGCAATAAAAGGAAAACGTGGAGCATTTTCTTCTAACATTGGTGCTAATAAATGCCCTTCCATATGATGAACACCAATAGCTGGTAGATTCCACGCATAAGCTAAGGATCTTGCAATAGTAGATCCCACTAATAATGCCCCCACTAATCCTGGACCTGCAGTATAAGCAATACCATCAATATCTTCTGCATTTAGGTTTGCTTCTGCTAACGCAGCCTGAATTAAAGGGGCTGTTTTACGGATATGATCGCGCGATGCCAGTTCAGGGACAACCCCACCATAATCTGCATGTAATGCAATTTGAGTATAAAGTTGATTGGCCACTAATCCTTTTTCGTCATCATAAATAGCAACACCAGTTTCATCACAAGATGTTTCAATGCCTAATACTCGCATTCACTTTTCCTTTCTGATTATTTTCATCGCGAGATTTTACCTTGTTTATTATTCTTTCACCAGTTTACACAACGATTTTTATAGAAAAGATCAAACTTCCCTTTGCTTTTAAACAAAAAGTAGATTAAAATTGCGACCTTTATTGAATAAGCCGTTTATTCCAAACGGTAAAATAAATTAGCAATTGCAAAATTAATTCCATTGAGGTGATTGGCTTATGCCTGTAATTAAAGTACGTGAAAACGAATCATTTGACGTTGCATTACGTCGTTTTAAACGCTCTTGCGAAAAAGCTGGTATTTTAGCGGAAGTTCGCAGCCGTGAATTTTATGAAAAACCAACGACTATCCGTAAACGTGAAAACGCAACTCGTGCTAAACGTCATGCAAAACGCGTTGCTCGTGAAAACGCACGTAATACACGTTTATACTAATACTTAATACAGTATTTAAAAACTCGAGTTATACAAACCGTGAAACCTCTAGGTATCACGGTTTTGTTTCATTCAATAAGCTCCTATTTTTTACTACTTACCTAAAAGGGCATACACTTGATGAAAGGCTCAATTCCACGCACATTCATTGATGATCTGTTAGCTAAAACAGATATTGTGGAGCTTATTAATGCCCGAGTGAAGCTCAAAAAAGCAGGTCGTGATTATCAAGCTTGTTGTCCATTCCACCATGAAAAAACACCTTCGTTTACCGTTAGTCAAAAAAAACAATTTTATCATTGTTTTGGTTGTGGGGCTCATGGCAACGCAATTTCATTTCTAATGGAGTATGATAAATTAGAGTTTGTAGAAGCGATTGAAGAGTTAGCGGGTATGCTAGGCCTGGAAATACCACGTGAAAATAAAGCTCAATTTCATGGTAAGCAAATAGGCTATCAAACTAAACGCAACTTGTATGAATTAATGCAGGAAATTGCACAGTTCTATCAACAACAATTAACACTGCACATTCCAGCTCAAAGTTATTTACAACAACGAGGTCTCTCTTCCGAGATCATCGAACGTTTCCAAATTGGTTTTGTACCAAATACATTCGATTCGATTTTACAGCATTTTGCGAAAACAAAAGACGATCAACAAAAACTCTTTGATCTTGGGATGCTATCACGTAATGATCGTGGTGATATTTATGATCGTTTCCGTCATCGTATAATGTTCCCAATTCGTGATCGTCGTGGTAGAACCATTGCCTTTGGCGGGCGAGTGTTAAATGATGACAAACCTAAATATCTAAACTCACCAGAAAGTGCTACCTACCATAAAGGCAACGAGCTTTATGGCTTATTTGAAGCATTACAATGTAATGAAAGCCCAGAGATGTTACTTGTTGTCGAAGGCTATATGGATGTTGTGGCATTAGCCCAATTTGGAATAGATTACACTGTCGCATCTCTTGGTACAGCAACTACTGCAGAACAAATTCAACTATTATTTCGCTCAACTGAGCAGGCTATTTGCTGTTATGATGGAGACCGCGCTGGACGTGAGGCTGCTTGGAGGGCTTTTGAAAATGCTTTACCTTATTTAGAAGATGGCAGACAACTTAAGTTTATTTTCCTACCTGATGGCGAAGATCCTGACTCTTTTATTCGCCAATATGGAAAAACAGGTTTTGAAGACTATATCAAAAAGGCGCAATCACTGAGTGAGTTTTTATTCTCAAGTCTTACACCGCAAGTCGATTTTTCAACGAAAGAAGGTAAAGCCAAACTCGCTGCATTAGCCATACCTTTAATCAAAAAAATTCCAGGTGAAATGTTACGTTTATCGTTACGTAACACCTTAGCACAAAAGCTAGGGATTTTAGACCAAGCACAATTGGAAAGCATGATTCCAACTTATAGCGAAGTGAAAATCCACCATCAAGCACAAACAGTTAAACATACTCCAATGCGTTTACTCATTGGATTATTACTACAAAATCCAGAACTCGCACAACTCGTACCGAATTTGACCCCATTAAGAGTATTGAATGAATCTGGTCTTGAATTATTTGAAAAACTGACCGCACTTTGTCAAGAAAAAATTGGTATTACAACGGGACAGATCTTAGAGTATTGGCGAGATACAGAATATAGTAAAGCTCTTGAAATTTTGGCATTTTGGGATCATCTTGTAGAAGATGAAAAAATCGAAGAAACCTTTAAAGACACATTACGTTATTTCTATTTCCAACTTATTGAACGCGAAATAGATGCTTTAATTGCGAAAGATCGTTCGACAGGACTCAATCCAAATGAGCGACAAAAGTTAACGCAATTATTAGTGAAAAAACAACAAAAGGCATAGTTAATCTATTATAACAATGATAAAATCAGTCGTATTTTATCTTCATAACTACTCAATCAAGGCGGATATATTATTATGGATCAAAATCCACAATCTCAATTGAAATTGTTAATCGCACAAGGCAAAGAACAAGGCTATCTCACTTATGCAGAGGTGAATGATCACCTCCCAGAAGAGCTCGTGGATGCTGAACAAATTGAAGATATTATTCAGATGATCAACGATATGGGCATTCAAGTATTAGAAACTGCGCCAGATGCCGATGATCTAATGCTAAATGAAGCGATTGCTGACGAAGATGCAGTAGAAGAAGCAACACAGGTATTATCTAGTGTTGAAGCTGAAATTGGGCGTACAACTGACCCTGTACGTATGTATATGCGTGAAATGGGGAGTGTTGAACTTCTTACTCGAGAAGGCGAAATTGACATTGCAAAACGTATTGAAGAAGGCATCAATGAAGTACAAAGTGCAATTGCTTTCTATCCTGAAGCGATTAGCTATTTACTCGAACAATATGATCTCGTTGAAGAAGGTGGTGTTCGTTTAGCGGATTTGATTACAGGTTTTGTTGATCCTAATGCAATTGCAGAAGCAGATGTTCCCGAAATTGAAGAATCCTATGATGAAGATGAGGAATCAAGTAACGTTGTAGTGGATATCAATGATGATGAAGAAGAGGAAGAAGAAAGCGAAGAGTCGAGCTCAAACGATGACAGCGATTCTGATAACTCAATTGACCCAGAAGTTGCTCGTGAAAAATTCTTAGAACTAAGAACTCAACATAGTAAAACTATAGCGATAATTGAAAAACATGGTCGAACAAGCAAAAAATCAAAAGAGCAAATCCAAGCATTAGCTGATGTCTTCACTCAATTTCGCTTAGTGCCAAAACAATTCGATACACTTGTAAATTTAATGAGTAACATGATGCGTTCTGTTCGCTTACAAGAGCGTAGTATTCAGAAAATTGTTGTTGATAAAGCAAAAATGCCAAAAGAACAGTTCCAAAAAATGTTCATTGGACATGAAAATCAAGATACTTGGCTCATTAAAGCAATATCGTCAGGTAAAAATTGGTCAGAAAAATTAGCTAAATACGAAGAAGAAATCCGTTACCATATTCAAAATATCTTAGAGATTGAACGCCAAACCAATTTAAGTGTACAACAAATCCGTGAAGTCTGTGAGCATATTGCAGCAGGGGAACTAAAAGCACGTCGTGCTAAAAAAGAAATGGTAGAAGCTAACTTACGTTTAGTGATTTCTATTGCTAAAAAATACACTAACCGAGGTTTACAATTCTTAGATTTAATTCAAGAAGGCAACATTGGATTAATGAAAGCTGTTGATAAATTTGAATATCGTCGTGGTTATAAATTCTCCACTTACGCAACCTGGTGGATTCGTCAAGCAATTACACGTTCTATCGCAGATCAAGCTAGAACAATTCGTATCCCTGTACATATGATCGAAACGATTAATAAATTAAACCGTATTTCACGTCAAATGCTACAAGAAATGGGACGAGAAGCCTCACCAGAAGAACTTGCTGAACGTATGGGAATGCCTGAAGATAAAATTCGTAAAGTACTGAAAATTGCGAAAGAACCAATTTCGATGGAAACTCCAATTGGTGATGATGATGACTCACATTTAGGCGATTTTATTGAAGACTCTACACTTGAGTTACCATTAGACTCTGCTACTGCGCAAAGTCTAAAAGTCGCAACACATGAAGTGCTAGAAGGCTTAACTCCACGTGAAGCTAAAGTATTACGTATGCGCTTTGGTATAGACATGAATACAGACCATACCTTAGAAGAAGTTGGTAAACAATTTGATGTAACACGTGAACGTATTCGTCAAATCGAAGCTCAAGCACTACGTAAACTCCGTCATCCAAGCCGTTCAGAAACATTAAGAAGCTTTTTAGACGAATAGTTTCAAACACTCAAAGGCTGTTAATAATATTAGCAGCCTTTTTGCTTAAATTTGAAACATCTAAAAGAGAATTCCTAGACTTTATTATAATATTTCTCTATAATTCCCGAGTTTTCTATTTAACAAGATCGGCCCCTATAGCTCAGTCGGTCAGAGCAGTCGACTCATAATCGATTGGTCACAGGTTCAAGTCCTGTTGGGGGCACCACCTTTCCAATTCGCCCGGCTTTATTCTGAATCCAAACCACTTCAAATTGCTTTAAAAATCGAGCTATTTAAGCATTTTTATACTGTCTTTTGCTTTATTATATAATAGCTAAAAAATACCAGATATTCTGATTCACTTCATAAATTAATCATGAAATATTAATGAAATCCATTCTCTAAAATTAATATAATAAAGCCAAATTGTGATTAAAATAACAGCAACTGAAGACACTCTGTACATATTTAAACCAATATTGTTGCATTTGTGTTAAATTCTGTTATGGTACTTCCTGTATGTATAAGAAATGTGTTATTAGATGAGAAACATCTCACATTACTTATCTGCAATACGCTTTTTAAAATCATAATTTGATTTTAATTTTTTATTGACTACTCATAAGGAGAAAAATATGGGTTGGATTTCAGCTATTATTGTAGGTGCTTTAATAGGTTGGATTGCAGAAAAAGTCATGAAAAGTGACATGGGTCTGCTTATGAATATCATTATCGGTATTATTGGTTCATCACTTGGTCGTTGGATTTTTGGTGACATTTTAGAAATTGGTTCTGCACAGTCAGCAGGAAGTTTTTCCTTCGCAGGTCTATTATTTGGTGTACTAGGTGCAAGTTTACTTATCTTTATTTTAAGATACTTAAAAATCATGAGTAAATAAATACTCAAAAGGATACATAAAAAGCCGAAGAAACATTGCTTCGGCTTTTTTGCAATTAATCTCTAAAGTTATTGAATTGGAATGGCTGCCCTAATTCTGCACCTTTGACTAATTGAATTACCGCTTGTAAGTCATCTCTTGATTTGCCTGTGACACGTACTTGCTCACCTTGAATCTGAGTTTGAACTTTTAATTTGGATTCTTTAATCAACTTCGTGATTTTCTTTGCCATCTCAGTTTCGATACCTTGCTTTAGCTTGATTTCTTTACTATACGTTTTACCACTATGTTCATATTCAGATGGAATATCAAGTGAACTAGAATCAATTCCACGCTTAATACAAGCATTGCGTAAAATATCAACTAATTGCTCAACCTGAAAATCAGATTCACTAGATACTTTAATCGTTTCATTTTTTTCATTTAGCTCAATTGCAGCTTGCACATTACGAAAATCCCAACGGTTTGTTAAATCACGATTTGCATTATCCACTGCATTGCGTACTTCATGTAAGGTAATTTCAGATACAATATCAAAAGAAGGCATAATTATTTACTCCTTAGTTAATCGCTCATTTGCACTCAATAAGCATAAAAGTGCACTAAAGTCTGCGAAGTTTACCACAATTTGTGCTTGTTGTTGTACTTTAGGCTTAGCATGTAGTGCGACACCTAACCCAGCAACCTTCATCATAGCTAAATCATTTGCACCATCACCAATAGCGACGGTATTCTCTGGCTTAATCCCATATTCTTGTGCTAATTGTTGTAATGTTATCGCTTTATATTTTGCATCAACCACATCACCCTTGATCTCACCAGTTAATATTCCATTTTGAATATCAAATTGATTTGAAACTGCATAATCGAGCTTTAGAAACTCTTTTAAATAATCAGTAAAATAAGTAAATCCACCTGATGCAATCGCAGTTTTCCACTTATATTGTTGTAATTGTTTTAGCGTTTCTACTAATCCAGGCATTAAAGGGAGGTTTTCTCTCACTTGCGCCAAAATATGCTCGGGGGCGCCTTGTAGAGTAGCTACTCGGCGACGTAAACTTTGCTCAAAATCTAATTCTCCACGCATTGCTTGTGCAGTGATGGAAGAAACAAGCTCACCTGTACCAGCTAATTTTGCTATTTCATCAATACATTCTATTTGAATTGCAGTAGAATCCATATCCATTACTAATAACCCAGATTGTTTTAAGCGGGGAGCAAAATCAATTTGCGCGATATCTACTCTTAGTTCATGTGCATAAGTTAACCATTCTGCTTGCCATGTTCCTTGTAACAACACAACTGTATTGTGTAAAACAGCCCATCCATCTAGAATAATAAAATTTTCACCGCACTTTTGCTGAAATTGTTGTAACTTTACATAATTTAAATCTGTTCCATACAAAATGAACTTTACTGTTCCTTGAGTTGGTGCTTCATTAGGTAACAATGTGTTTGGAAATTGAGGGAAATAATGAGTAATACTTGCAAGATTTTGTGTTTGCATAGAAAATCCTGTAAATTGTGATTTAAAATAAAGTAGGTTGTATTCTAGCCTATTTACTTAGCTTTAGGAAAAAAGAACTTGCATTTAGCCAAAGAAAAACTGATTAAACTGACGATGATCATCTCGATCATTTTATTTTGTATTGCGACTATTGCTGTCATTTTATTTGGCGTACAGCAATTTAAAATTGGCTCACAATTAGCCAGTGTTAATCAAGTATCTAATCTATCGCATTTATTAGTCCGTCAACAAGCTAACTTATTTTCTATGTTGTTAGTCAACAATGCGAGTACAGAAAAACTGAGCGAAAATTTAAATTCTTTTGCTAAAGAGGAATTTGTTCTTGATGCTTCTATTTATGCTAATAATGGGGAATTATTAGCACAGACTAACCAATCTAAAAATTTACGCTCAACTTTAGGGCTAGCTATTCAAACACAAACAAAAGAGGACAACAATACGCAACAAATTGTTGAACCTATTTATTCTTCTAATGGTCTTGAAGGTTTTCTGCGTGTGACTTTTGATGTAAAATATGGCAAAACTACACAAAATAAAATCAATCAAATTTTCCACCAACTTTACGGCGAACTCATTATTGTGTTTCTCGCTGGTGTATTACTCGCTAGCTCAGTACATTATTTTTTAAGTCACTACCGTAGAGCATATCGTACAAAAATTGAAACTACTCCAACTACTCGTAGCTTAAAACCAATTAAAAATACATTAACTTATCACCGTAGACGTAAACGCTTTAATAAATAAAATAAAACACCTTATTCAAGGGTAAAAAAGCAATAAAAAACCGCAGCTTTAACAAAAGTGCGGTTTTATATTATTTAAAAGTCAAAATTACGCTAATTTTTTAATTTGTGCAGATAATTTAGCTTTATGGTTTGCTGCTTTGTTTGCGTGAATTAAACCTTTAGAAGCCATTCTATCCACTACTTTTTGCATTTCTACAAATGCTGCTTCTGCTACTGATTTATCACCTGCTGCTACTGCTGCGTAAACTTTTTTAATGTAAGTACGCATCATTGAGCGTTGACTTGCATTGTGTTGACGGCGTTTTTCTGATTGAATCGCACGTTTTTTAGCTGACTTGATATTAGCCAAGGTCAAACTCCTAAAATTATTTGTTAGTAAACGAGATAAATTAAAGGCGTAAAATATGCCTATTTTCTATGCTTTTGTCAATGACTAATTCGGCATTGTCACTGAAAATTTGTTATTGATTTCGGTGAGACACAACCGAAAATTTTCGCATCGTTATATCAATTAAGCACGTCAAAGGTCACTCACCAAACGATGTGGGCGAGATTTTAGCAGTTTTTTTACGTAGAATATAGCGTAAAAACGAAATTTCTATACAATTAAGTAAAATTTATTCAAACAACCAAGCCGAGTACATTATTTTGAGCAAAGGATTATTAAAATCAGGTATTGTCGTCAGTACAATGACGTTATTATCACGTATTTTAGGCTTAATACGAGATGTAGTAATTGCTAATTTATTAGGTGCAGGTGTTGCAGCAGATGTCTTTTTATTCGCCAATAAGATCCCTAATTTTCTACGTCGGCTCTTTGCAGAAGGAGCATTCTCGCAAGCCTTCGTTCCAGTCCTTGCTGAATACCAAAAATCTGGTGATATTAATAAAACACGAGAGTTTATTGGAAAAGTATCAGGTACATTAGGAGTGCTCGTGTCGTTAGTCACTCTATTTGCGATGATTTTCTCACCGATTGTTGCAGCTATTTTTGGTACAGGTTGGTTTTTAGATTGGCTCAATGATGGACCCAACGCAGTCAAATTTGAACAAGCTTCATTATTATTAAAAATTACTTTCCCTTATTTGTGGTTTGTTACTTTTGTTGCTTTATCTGGTGCAATTCTGAATACTATTGGCAAATTTGGAGTAATGTCTTTTTCACCTGTCTTACTCAATATTGCTATGATTTGTACTGCTCTTTTCCTTGCCCCTCGCATAGAAAATCCTGACTTAGCATTAGCAATTGGTATTTTTATCGGTGGTTTACTGCAATTTTTATTTCAAATTCCTTTTTTAAAACAAGCAGGTCTCTTGGTAAAGCCAAAATGGGCTTGGCATGATGAAGGAGTAAAAAAGATTCGCACATTGATGATTCCTGCTTTGTTTGGTGTCTCTGTCAGTCAAATCAATTTATTATTAGATACTTTAATTGCAAGCTTTTTAATGACAGGTTCCATCAGCTGGCTTTACTATTCTGATCGTTTATTAGAATTTCCATTAGGACTATTTGGTATCGCTATTTCTACTGTCATTCTGCCAACATTAGCGCGTCATCATGTTAATCGCGACAAAAACGATGGACAAAGTAACCAACATTTCCGCAATACAATGGATTGGGGGATACGAATGATCTTATTGCTTGGTATCCCAGCGATGGTAGGTATCGCTATTCTGGCACAACCTCTGTTATTAGTCCTTTTTATGCGTGGCAATTTTGGTCTAAATGATGTTCAAGCAGCATCTTTTTCATTATGGGCCTTTAATGCAGGATTACTAAGTTTTATGTTAATAAAAATCCTCGCAAACGGTTATTACGCACGTCAAGATACAAAGACACCCGTTAAAATAGGTATTATTGCAATGATCAGCAATATGCTATTCAACTTATTAGCGATTCCATTTAGTTATGTGGGACTCGCCATGGCATCGGCTATGTCGGCTACATTAAATGCTTACTTACTCTATCATGGTTTAGTGAAACAAGACGTTTATCATTTCAGCCGTCAAAGTGCGATCTTTTTTGCTAAAGTTTTTTTCTCTGCAGCCGTGATGGGAGGATTAGTTTGGTATAACACACCAAACCTACTTGAATGGTATGCAATGAGCTTCTTAACTCGTATACATTGGCTAATGTGGTTAATTGGTTTAGCTATCCTTGTTTATTTTGGCTCACTCATTCTTGTGGGTATTCGCAAACAAGATTTATTTAACAAAGGATAAGTATAAAAAAATATCGCCTATTTAGTGAATTTATGCTTATAATGCTCGGATATTTTGACTTATAAATTTCGAACGGATAACAATTTCAATGCGACTAATTCGTGGCATTCATAATTTACCTAAAAATTTATCAGGTTGTGCACTAACAATTGGCAATTTCGATGGTGTTCACTTAGGCCATCAAGCTATTTTACGTCATTTACGCCAAAAAGCTGACGAATTGAATTTACCAGTTGTTGTTATGTTATTTGAACCTCAGCCACGCGAATATTTCACTGATACGGATTCGCCTGCTCGTTTAATGCGTTTGCGTGATAAATTACATCATCTTGCCACTTTAGGTGTAGATTACGTTATTTGTATTCGATTTAATCAATCCTTTGCTCAACAATCAGCTGAAGTCTTTATTGAAGATTGGTTAGTAGCAAAATTGAAAGTGAAATTTTTAAGTATTGGAGATGACTTTCGCTTTGGTGCAAAACGCCAAGGTAATTTTGCTTTATTACAACAAGCGAGTAAAAAATTTGGTTTTATTGTTGAAGATAACCACAGTTTTTGTGTCGAGCAATTACGTATCAGCAGTACAGCCATTCGAGAAGCCTTAGCTAATGATAACTTAACTTATGCGACAAAAATACTAGGTAAACCCTATAGTATTTTAGGTCGAGTAGCACATGGTAATAAACTTGGACGAACTATCGGTTTTCCCACTGCAAATATACCATTACACCGCCAAGTTAATCCTGTAAAAGGGGTATATGCCGTTAAAGTGCGGTTAAAAAATAATGAGATTTATCTCGGGGTAGCAAACATTGGTAAACGACCTACTATCAATGGTGCCTTACAGTTATTAGAAACGCATCTATTTGATTTTAAAGGTGATATTTATGGACAATGTATTGAAGTTGAGTTTTGCCATAAAATCCGTAATGAATTTAAATTCCCATCTTTCGATGCATTAAAACAACAAATTGCTCAAGATGTGGAGACAGCAAAGTTATTTTTTAGAATAAACAATAAGTAACAGATTAATTAATTTTATTAATTGGGAATATCATAATGACAGTTGATTATAAAAATACCTTAAACCTACCTGAAACAGGGTTCCCTATGCGTGGAGATCTTGCGAAACGCGAGCCTCAAATGTTGCAAAACTGGTATGAAAAAGCGCTTTACCAAAAAATTCGCCATGCCTCAAAAGGTAAAAAATCTTTTATTTTGCATGATGGTCCTCCTTATGCAAATGGTTCACTTCACTTAGGTCATGCTGTTAATAAAATTCTAAAAGATATTATTATTAAATCCAAAACAGCTTTAGGCTATGATTCCCCATATATTCCTGGTTGGGATTGTCATGGTTTGCCAATCGAACTAAAAGTCGAAAGTATCGTAGGTAAACCAAATGAAAAAATTTCGGCAGCTGAGTTCCGTGCAGCTTGTCGCAAATATGCAGCAGAGCAAGTAGAAGGGCAAAAAGCAGACTTTATTCGTATGGGCGTATTAGGAGATTGGGATAACCCGTATCTCACTATGAATTTCCATACCGAAGCTAATATTATTCGTGCTTTTGGTAAAGCTGTAGAAAATGGACATTTATATAAAGGCTCAAAACCTGTTCATTGGTGTCTAGATTGTGCCTCATCTTTAGCTGAAGCAGAAGTAGAATATGAAGATCGCGTCTCTCCATCAATTTATGTGCGCTTTAATGCAGTAGATCAGATTGCAGTAGAAACAAAATTTAATGCAGAGGGAAAAGGTTCTGGCAAACTTTCTGCCATTATTTGGACCACAACACCTTGGACATTGCCATCAAATCGTGCAATTGCGATTAACGAACATTTAGATTACCAGCTTGTTCAATTTGCTGATGAACGTGTCATTTTAGCGAAAGATTTAGTGGAAAATGTTGCTAAAGCAGTTGGTGTTGAGCAGTTCGAAGTGCTAGGTGAGGCCAAAGGCGTAGATTTGAACTGGTTACGTTTCAATCATCCATTCTATGAATATGATGTCCCCTTTATTTTAGGTGATCACGTCACAACAGATGGTGGTACAGGTTTGGTTCATACCGCACCAGATCATGGTCATGATGACTATGTTATCGCAATGAAAAATGGCATTGAGATGGCTGGATTAATTGGTAATGATGGTCTATTCAAAGAGGATGTGCCATTCTTTGCTGGCAAAGGTGTTTTTGAATCAAACGATCTTGTCGTTACGAAACTACAAGAAGTCGGAGCCATGCTGAAATTCAGTAAAATCAAACACAGTTACCCACACTGCTGGCGACACAAAACACCTATTATTTTCCGTGCTACACCGCAATGGTTTATCGGTATGGAAAAACAAGGATTACGCCAACAAGCATTAAACGAAATTCAGAAAGTACGTTGGATTCCAAGCTGGGGTCAAGCACGTATTGAAAAAATGGTTGAAAACCGTCCTGATTGGTGTATTTCTCGTCAACGTACTTGGGGTGTGCCTGTCGCATTATTTATTCATAAAGAAACTGAAGAATTACATCCTCGTACTGTAGAATTAGTAGAAGAAGTTGCAAAACGTGTTGAAGAAAAAGGCATTCAAGCTTGGTGGGATCTTGATCCAAAAGAATTACTTGGAGCAGATGCTGAGCAATATAGAAAAGTACCAGATACGTTAGATGTATGGTTTGATTCTGGCTCCACTTATTTCTCAGTTGTCAAAGATCGTCTAGAATTTAACAATAATGAAGCAGATATGTACCTAGAAGGTTCTGATCAACATCGAGGTTGGTTCATGTCATCCCTTATGCTTTCCACTGCGACTGATAATAAAGCACCTTATAAACAAGTGTTAACTCATGGTTTCACCGTGGATGAAAAAGGTTACAAAATGTCTAAATCACTTGGTAATGTAATTCTACCAAGTGAGGTTTGGAATAAAAACGGAGCGGATATCCTACGTTTATGGGTTGCCTCAACTGATTACACAGGTGAAATTGCTGTTTCACACAAAATCTTAAATAGTGCAGGTGATACTTACCGTCGTATCCGTAATACCGCTCGCTTTTTATTAGCTAACTTAAATGGCTTTGATCCTAAACGTGACTTAGTCAAACCAGAAGATATGATCGTATTAGATCGCTGGGCAGTAGACTGTGCATTACAAGCGCAAAATGAAATTAAAGATGCCTACGATAACTATCAATTTCACACAGTTGTTCAACGTTTGATGAAATTCTGTTCTATCGAAATGGGATCATTCTATTTAGATATCATTAAAGATCGTCAATATACGACTAAAGCAGATAGCCTGGCTCGCCGTAGTTGTCAAACTGCTTTATGGCATATTGCTGAGGCATTAGTTCGTTGGATTGCACCAATCTTATCATTTACAGCCGATGAGATTTGGCAATACATACCTGGTGAACGTGCCGAATTTGTCTTTACTGAAGAATTTTACGATGGGCTGTTCGCGTTAAATACGAACGAGATGATGAATGATGCTTATTGGCAACAAATCATTACGCTGCGTAACGAAATTAATCGTGTATTAGAACAAGCTCGTAATGACAAAATTATTGGAGCAGGATTAGAAGCCGAGATTACTATTTACGCAGATGAGAAATCTGCTGAATTATTAAAGCAATTACAAGATGAATTACGTTTTGTGTTGATTACGTCAAAGGCTGAAGTCAAACCATTAGCTGAATCAGATGTGCCAGAAGGAGAAGTTAAAGGATTAGCTGTTAAAGTCATTCGTTCTATTGCCGAGAAATGTCCACGTTGTTGGCACTATTCCGATACTATTGGTATAAACTCAAATCATCCAACGCTTTGCTCTCGCTGTGTTGAGAATGTAGAAGGTGAGGGTGAAATCAGAAAATTCGCTTAAATAAAGCCAAGACGTTCATTAAACGTCCCTTTATAAAATTTGTTTAATCTCTTCTAGGGCGAACAGTAGTTCGCCCATACAATTTTGAAAATGTTTAAAGGTACTTATGACACAAACTAGAACGGGTCTTTCTTTTTTATGGCTAAGTGTAATTGCTTTTATACTCGATTTAAGCACAAAATATCTTGTTGTACAAAATTTCACTTTATATGAGAGTATTAACATCTTTCCTTTCTTTAATTTAACTTATGTACGAAACTATGGTGCTGCATTTAGTTTTTTAGCTGAACATAGTGGCTGGCAAAAATATCTGTTTATTATATTAGCTTGTGTCATTTCTTTAATGCTAATCTATTTTCTATACAAAAATGATGTCGGACAAAAAATACAAAACAGTGCTTATGCCTTAATTATTGGAGGGGCACTTGGAAATATGATTGATCGTGCTTACCATGGTTTTGTAGTCGACTTCTTTGACTTTTATTGGGATATTTACCATTATCCTGTGTTTAATGTTGCTGATGTGGCTATCTCAATAGGAGCTGCTCTTCTAGTATTGGATGCGTTCAAAAATCGCAATGAATCGGCACACAAGCCGAAACAAGCAGATAAATAAGGGAAAATAATGAAAATTATTTTAGCTAATCCGAGAGGGTTTTGTGCAGGTGTTGACCGCGCTATTAGCATTGTCGAATCTGCATTAGAAATTCACGGCTCACCTATTTATGTACGTCATGAAGTAGTACATAACCGCTTTGTCGTCAATGGATTACGCGAACGAGGGGCAATTTTTGTCGAAGAGTTAAATGAGGTACCAGATGGTGCCATTGTTATTTTCTCTGCCCATGGCGTTTCACAGGCTGTTCGTCAAGAAGCTAAAAAGCGTAACCTTAAGGTCTTTGATGCCACTTGTCCGTTAGTTACGAAAGTACATATGCAAGTTGCTCGTGCAAGCCGTAAAGGCACAAAAGCAATTCTGATTGGGCATGAAGGACACCCCGAAGTAGAAGGAACTATGGGGCAATATGACAATCAAGAAGGCGGCATTTTTTTAGTCGAAAGTGTAGAGGATATTGCTAAGTTAAATTTAAAAAACGATGAAGACTTGACTTTTATGACTCAAACAACATTATCGATTGATGATACTAGTGAGGTTATTGAAGCTTTAAAACAAAAATATCCTGCTATTCAGGGTCCGCGTAAAAATGATATTTGTTATGCTACAACTAACCGTCAACAAGCAGTACGTGAGCTTGCTCAACAATCTGATTTAGTCATTGTAGTCGGCTCAAAAAACTCTTCAAATTCAAATCGACTAGCTGAACTTGCTTCTCGGATGGGAGTTAATTCTAAATTAATCGATGATGCTGATGACATCGACCCTAAATGGCTTGATAATGTAAAAACAATTGGTATTACTGCGGGTGCTTCCGCTCCTGAAGTGTTAGTCCAATCAGTCGTAAATCGATTACAAGAACTAGGGGTAACAAGTGTAGAAGAGCTGCAAGGCTGTGAAGAAAATACGATATTTGAAGTACCGAAAGAATTACGTATTAAAGAAGTCAATTAAGTATAAAGCTAGAATGGTTTTCTAGCTTTTTTCTTTATCTTTTCTACTTATTAAAGCTATTTTCTGCGATCCAGCTCGTAAAAGTACGGTCAATTTTTTGTAAGTTTTCCTATTTTCACCAAAATAACTTTCCGTTGAGACAACTCAACAGTTCATTGTTAATTTAACTATTTGAAGGAAAATTTATGACATTTAATTCAGTTATTATTGCCATTTTAACTTTAAGCTCAATTTTTACTAGCACAAATCTATTCGCTAATTCAACAAACACTACAAACACACCACTTATCGCAGTAGATCATGTTTCAACTGAATCTGTTACAGGTATAGGAAAAATCAATATAAATAATGCGACAGCTGCCGAATTACAACATGACTTAATTGGAGTTGGTGCTAAAAAAGCAGAAGCGATTATCCAGTATCGTGAAGCACATGGTCCTTTCACAAAGATAGAGCAATTACTTGAAGTACAGGGTATTGGTAATGTTATTTTAGAAAAAAATAAAGATCGTTTAATCTTCTAATTTTTTCTTTATCATTTAAATATTATATAGTAAGCGGAATCCAGCAATTCCGCTTATTTATGATTTTGGCTTATTAAATAGAAAAGCGTATAATTTCCCCAGTTTTTCTTAAATACTAGGATATTAAATGAAACAAAAAGTAGTTCTTGCAACAGGAAATCAAGGTAAAGTCAAAGAAATGGCAGATGTGTTAGCAGATTTTGGCTTTGATGTCATAGCACAAACAGATTTAAACATTGAAAGTCCAGAAGAGACTGGACTTACTTTCATTGAGAATGCTTTACTAAAAGCACGCTATGCCAGCAAAATATCAGGTTTACCAGCAATTGCCGATGATTCAGGGTTAGTAGTTAAAGCATTATCAGGCGCACCAGGTCTATACTCTGCACGTTATGCTGGTGTAGACGACAATACTGCTGATGCTAAAAATCGTGCTAAATTGTTAAGTGAACTCGCACATGTCGCACCAACTGAACGTCAAGCTAAATTTGTTAGCTGTATAGTTATGCTACAACATGAAACAGATCCATCCCCAATTATCGCTGAAGGGGAATGTTTTGGTGAAATTGCATTAGCAGAGAAAGGAGACAATGGTTTTGGCTACGATAGCATATTTTTTAGCCCAGAAGTTAATTGCACGTTTGCTGAATTAGAAACTGAACAAAAGAAAAAAATCTCTCACCGAGCAAAAGCCTTATCAGTATTAAAGAATAAACTTGCTATACGAGCTTAAGCGATAAGAATATATACAAAAATAGTAATTTTCTTTACTACTATTTTTTCTATTTTACCTCATCTTAAATTAATTAAGGAAATACCATATGATTATTACAACAACACCTAATGTAGAAGGCAAACAAATTGTAGAATATAAACAAGTAGTTTTTGGTGAAGTTGTCGCAGGTTCAAATTTTATTCGTGATTTCTTTGCGGGTATTACAGACATTTTAGGTGGTCGTTCTGGCGCATACGAATCTAAAATCACTAAAGCGCGCCAAGAAGCTCTTGAGGAAATGCAAAAACATGCAAAACATTTAGGTGCAAATGCAATCGTTGGTGTGGAAGTAAACTATACCTCAATTAATGGTGATGGTAAAAGTATGTTTATGATCGTTGCCAGTGGTACAGCTGTAGTGGTACGTTAAGTGAATCTGACGCTCCCGCCACTAAGCCTGTATATTCACATTCCTTGGTGTGTACAGAAATGCCCCTATTGCGATTTTAATTCGCATGCCCAAAAAGGTGTAATTCCTGAACAGGAATACATACAACATTTATTACAAGATCTCAGTCAAGATCTTGTTCGTTTTTCTGCAGGCATTCAACAACGTCAATTACATTCTATCTTTATCGGTGGTGGTACACCGAGCTTATTTTCAGCACAAAGTATCCATTATTTATTAAGTGAAATCAAAAAGCGTATTCCATTTGAACAAGATATTGAAATCACTTTAGAGGCGAATCCTGGGACCGTAGAGGCAGAACGGTTTCAGGGCTATGTACAAGCTGGAGTAACTCGTATCTCCATGGGGATTCAGAGTTTTAATGACGATAAATTACAGCGTTTAGGGCGAATCCATAATTCTGCTGAAGCTAAAAGTGCGGTCCATTTTGCCAAAATTTCGGGGCTCAAGAGTTTCAATCTTGATCTTATGCATGGCTTACCAAATCAAAGTTTAGTAGAAGCTCTCGATGATCTTAAACAAGCTATCACGTTAGCCCCCCCCCATCTATCTTGGTATCAGCTCACTATTGAACCGAATACGATGTTCGCTTATCGTCCACCAGTTTTACCTGATGATGATGAGCTCTGGGATATTTTTGAGCAAGGGCATAAATTATTAATTGCTGCAGGTTATACACAATATGAAACTTCCGCCTATGCAAAGGTAGGATTCGAATGTAAACATAATTTAAATTATTGGCGTTTTGGTGATTATTTAGCTATCGGCTGTGGCGCACATGGTAAAGTCAGTTTTGAGCATGGTGATATTATTCGTTATTCTAAAACTAAACATCCTAAAGGCTACATGCGAGGCGAATATTTG
The DNA here is from genome assembly GCF_020810675.1 of Pasteurella canis. Lineage (GTDB taxonomy): Bacteria > Pseudomonadota > Gammaproteobacteria > Enterobacterales > Pasteurellaceae > Pasteurella > Pasteurella canis. The sequence continues at coordinate 2,129,557 of NZ_CP085871.1, read as the reverse complement.
TATGATGAGAAATATATTGAAGCTGAAGATCGTGCATTCGAATTTTTCATGAATCGCTTTCGCTTACTAGAGGCGGTGCCTAAAACTGCTTTTCAACAGTTTACTGGATTACCACAAAGTACTGTTGAAAAACAAATAAACTGGGCCCTTGCTAAACATTACATCGAACAGTCCTCTGACTACTGGCAAATTACAGAACAAGGTAAATTATTCTTAAATGACTTATTGGAGCAATTTTTACCTCAATAAGCTTGTTAATCCTCATGAATAGGATTAAAGTAGAGCGTTATTATAAGATACGCAAACGATTACGCAACATGCTACTGCATGTCAAAAGGCTCATTCATTACAACAAATTAAATTAATTATTTGTAATAAAAAGGATTAAAAATGAATCAACTTGAAATGAAAAAACAAGCAGCAAAAGCGGCTCTACAATATGTGAAACCAGATACAATTGTAGGTGTTGGCAGTGGATCAACTGTAAATTGTTTTATTGAGGCTCTCGGTTCGATGAAAGACCAAATTAAAGGTGCTGTTGCAGCGTCTAAAGCATCCGAAGAATTACTACAACAACAAGGTATTGAAGTATTTAGTGCGAATGAAGTATCAGAGTTGGATATCTATGTGGATGGTGCTGATGAAGTGAATCCGCAAAAAATGATGATTAAAGGTGGTGGTGCAGCACTTACTCGCGAAAAAATTGTTGCCGCTCTTGCTAAAAAATTCATCTGTATTGTAGATCAAAGTAAACAAGTAGATGTCTTAGGTTCAACTTTCCCACTCCCAGTAGAAGTGATTCCAATGGCTCGCTCCCAAGTTGCACGTAAATTAGTCGCATTAGGTGGCTCACCTGAATACCGTGAAAGTGTAGTGACTGATAATGGTAATGTTATTTTAGATGTACACCATTTTTTAATCATGAGTCCAATGGCAATGGAAAAAGAATTAAACAACGTTGCTGGTGTAGTAACAAATGGTATTTTTGCCCTCCGTCCAGCTGATGTCATCATTGTTGGTACACCCGATGGCACGAAAATTGTCGAATAACAAAGAAATAAAAAAGGAAAGCAAATATGACAAATAAAGTATCACTTGATAAATCAAAAATTAAATTCTTATTGCTAGAGGGTGTGCATCCAAGTGCGGTCGAAGTATTACAAACAGCTGGCTATACCAATATTGAGTATCACAAGAAAGCTCTCGATGATGACGAACTAAAAGAGGCGATTAAAGATGCACATTTCGTTGGTATTCGTTCACGCACATTTTTAACTGCCGATGTGCTTGAGCATGCTCAAAAATTAATTGCTATTGGTTGCTTCTGCATTGGCACTAACCAAGTAGATTTAAATGCCGCAAAATTACGAGGTATTCCAGTTTTTAATGCACCTTTCTCTAATACACGTTCTGTGGCTGAATTAGTCTTAGGTGAGATTCTGGTATTAATGCGTAACGTTCCACAAGCCAACGCTGAAGTTCATCGTGGCATTTGGAATAAATCAGCGGCAGGCTCACATGAGGTACGAGGTAAAAAATTAGGTATTGTCGGTTACGGACATATTGGCTCTCAACTTAGTATTATTGCTGAATCATTAGGGATGCGCGTTTTCTTCTATGATATTGAAAACAAACTCCCATTAGGAAATGCGCAACAAGTTCGTACACTAGAAGAACTCCTTTCGATGAGTGATGTCGTATCACTGCATGTACCAGAGAATGCGTCAACTAAGAATTTAATTAGTGCTGAGCGTATTGCACAATTAAAAGAAGGTTCAATTCTTATTAATGCCGCCCGAGGAACTGTAGTAGATATTGATGCTTTAGCACAAGCATTAAGCACTGGCAAAATTCGAGGCGCTGCACTAGACGTATTCCCAGAAGAACCCGCATCAATTCAAGAAGAATTTGTTTCACCATTACGTGCTTTTGATAATGTCATTCTTACCCCACACATTGGTGGTTCTACTTCAGAAGCACAAGAAAATATTGGCGCTGAAGTCTCTGGTAAATTTGTCAAATACTCTGACAATGGCTCAACACTTTCAGCGGTTAATTTCCCTGAAGTATCTTTACCAGAACATAGTGGAACAAAACGTTTACTACACATTCACCATAATCGGCCAGGTGTGTTAAATAAAATTAACCAAGTATTCGTAGAGGCGAATGTCAACATTGCGGCACAGTATCTACAAACTGATCCCACTATTGGTTATGTCGTCATCGATGTTGAAACTGAAGACACGAGTGGATTATTAAATCAGCTAAAAGATATTGAAGGCACAATCCGTGCACGCGTATTATTTTAAACTATTTTCTTAATTAATCTCAGGGCAGCTGTTTTAAGCTGCCCTATTTACTTTTCAAAAGTTCACATTCACCTTCAGTTTGCGGTTTATTTGAGATTCTATGCTATAATCAATGACAGTTTTGTCTCTTAGTATGTGACTCAGTTTTAGCAAGGTATATTGATGAAGAAATTTTTCAGCTTGTTATTTACACTCGCTTTGATTGCTTCTGGTGTAGGTTTTTATTTTTATTATCAGCTTGAACAGTTTGCCAACAAGCCAGTTCAAGTCCAACAAGATCAATTACTTTCGGTGCAACGCGGCACAACTGGACAAAAACTAGCGCAGCTTCTAGAGCAAGAAAAACTGCTAGCAGATGCTAGTCTATTGCCTTACTTATTAAAATTAAATCCACAGCTCAATAAAATAAAAGCAGGCACTTATGCTTTAAATGAAGTCAAAACAGTAAAAGACTTATTACATGTGTTGAATATAGGTAAAGAAGCTCAATTAAGCATTCAATTCATCGAAGGCGATACTTTTAAAATCTGGCGTAAAACATTAGAAAAAGCGCCGCACTTAGTTCAAACATTAACAAATAAAAGTAATGATGAAATCTTTGATTTATTAGACATTCCTGATTCTACTAAAGCAATTTATGAATGGCGTAATCTTGATGGCTGGCTTTATCCTGATACTTATCACTACACACCAAACTCAACTGATTTAGCCTTATTAAAACGTGCAGCTGATCGCATGAAAAAAGCCCTTGAACAAGCATGGCAACAACGTGATAAAGACTTACCTCTCAATAACTCTTATGAAATGTTGATTCTGGCTTCGATTGTAGAAAAAGAAACGGCTATTGCAGCTGAACGCGGTAAAGTTGCCTCTGTCTTTATTAATCGTTTGAATAAAAAAATGCGTTTACAAACTGACCCTACAGTCATCTATGGTATGGGAGAGAATTATGAGGGTAATATTCGTAAAAAAGATTTAGAAACGCCAACTGCTTATAATACTTACTTGATTGATGGTTTGCCACCAACCCCGATTGCCATGCCAAGTGAAAGCGCGTTAATGGCAGTTGCTAAACCAGAAAAGACGGATTTTTTATATTTTGTTGCCGATGGTACAGGCGGGCATAAATTCAGCCGAACTTTATCAGAACATAATCGCGCAGTACAAGAATACTTACGTTGGTATCGTAGTCAGAAAAATGGAAAATAATATGAAAATAGGTAAATTTATTGTGCTGGAAGGGATAGAAGGTGCAGGCAAAACAACAGCACGTGACAGTATTGTCACTGCCCTGAATGCTCATGGCATTCGAGATATTGTGTTTACACGTGAGCCAGGCGGCACACCATTAGCAGAGAAATTACGCCAACTGATTAAACATGAAACCGAAGAGACTGTTACAGATAAAGCTGAGTTATTAATGCTATATGCAGCACGCATTCAACTAGTAGAAAATGTAATCAAACCTGCATTAGCAGCTGGCAAATGGGTGATTGGAGATCGCCATGATATGTCATCACAAGCATATCAAGGCGGCGGTCGACAACTTGATAAGACATTGCTTTCTACCTTAAAACAAACTGTATTAGGCACATTTGAACCTGATTTAACGATTTATTTAGATATTGCCCCTGAACTAGGATTAAGTCGAGCAAAAGGACGAGGTGCGCTCGATCGTATCGAACAGCAAAATCTTGAGTTCTTCCAACGTACGCGTCAACGTTACTTAGAACTCGTTGAACACAATCCTAAAGCAATTACGATCGATGCTTCACAAGATATTACTCAAGTCAGCATGGCGGTAGAAAGTGCGGTCAAAAATTGGCTAATTTCACAAGAAAAAGGCACTTAAATGACTCATTATCCTTGGCTTGAACCCGATTATCAGCAGATTATTCGTGCATTCCAACAGCAGCATGGGCATCACGCACTACTATTCAAAGCAGAACAAGGGTTAGGTGTCGAGCAGCTTTTATCCCGACTGTGTCAATGGATCATGTGTCAGCAACCACAAGATCAACAACCTTGTGGAAATTGTCATAGCTGCCGATTATTCCAAGCAAACCATCATCCTGACATTTACACTCTAGAACCTATTGAAAATAAAGATATTGGTGTAGATCAAGTACGTGAGGTGAGCGAAAAAATTAATCAACATGCACAACAAAATGGTAATAAATTAGTCTACATAAAAGGGGTAGAACGTTTAACCGAAGCAGCAGCTAATGCTATTTTAAAAACGCTTGAAGAGCCTCGTCCACAAACTTACTTTTTATTACAAGCAGAAGCTACAGCGACAATTATGCCAACAATTTATAGCCGTTGCCAAGTTCATCTAATTAACCAACCTGCTACAGAAGTAGCACTGAATTGGTTACAGCAACAAAGTGAGGTGGATATTATAGAAATTCAGACCGCACTTCGAATCAGTTATGGTCGCCCATTACTTGCATTAACAGTTTTAGAGCAAGGATTATTAGAGAAACGAAAAGAATTTTTACGCCAATTTTGGCTATTCTACCGTAAATGTTCGCCTCTTGAGCTGTTGCCTTATTTTGAAAAAGAGCTGACTCTCCAACAACTTGACTGGCTTTTAGCTTTTTTAATGGATGCGCTAAAAGCCAAACTAAAAGTTAATCAACATTGGATCTGCCAAGACTTAGCAGCAGGCATTACCCAATTTAGTGCACAACATAGTCCACAAGCATTATTAAAAGCAAACCAGATTATACAAAAAGTACGCACTGACTTAACACAAATTAATGCAGTTAACCAAGAGTTAATTTTACTTGATGGCTTAACTCGACTTATTACCGATGTATTTGAAGGATAAAAACAAGATGTTTATTGTTGATTCTCATTGCCACTTAGATGCGTTAGATTATGAAAATTTACATAAAAATATTACTGATGTTGTAGATAAAGCTAACGCTCGTGATGTTAAACATTTACTTGCCGTTGGGGTTACTTTAACCCGCTTCGAACAAATTTATGCTGAGTTAGCTAAATTTAATAATGTCTCTTTAGCTTGTGGGGTACACCCACTTAATTTAGATGAAGAGTCTTTTGATTATGATAAGTTACTCAAATTAGCACAAGATCCTAAAGTAATTGCAATAGGTGAAACAGGATTAGACTATTATTACAGTCATGATAATAAGACCTTACAACAAGAAATCTTTGCACAACAAATTCAAATTGCTAATCAATTAAACAAGCCCGTGATTGTACATACCCGTAGTGCTCGTGAAGATACTATTAGGATCTTGGCTGAAAATGGAATAACGCAATGTGGTGGTGTATTACATTGCTTCACGGAAAATTGGGAAATGGCTAAACAAGGCTTAGATCTTGGTTTATATATTTCACTTTCAGGCATTATTACTTTTAAAAATGCAGAGGAACTACGTGAAGTTGCACGCCAAGTCCCATTAGATCGTTTACTCGTGGAAACTGACTCACCTTATTTAGCACCTGTACCTTATCGTGGTAAGCAAAATCAACCTGCTTATGTGAGAGAAGTATGCCAATATGTGGCAACCTTGAAAGGCATATCTTTTGAAAAATTTGCCCAAATTACCACACAAAACTTTGAACGTTTATTCAAAATTAATGTACAATAAATAAGCTATTTACTCGTTAAGGAAAGTATGATGCGAAAGTTTTTTAAATTCTTTTTTCTCACAGTGATTTTTATTTTTCACTTATTTTTATTTGTGGCAGTCAATTTTGTTACGCCAAGCTATGATGTAACAAAAGTTACTGGTGTTGAAGTGAAACGAGTTGATAAAGATGGTCCAATTACTAAAGCAAATCCTGCTGATGGTCCAACACGTGATGTTTATTTCATTAATACTCAGCATCAAGACGGAAAAATTATGGTCTATCGTAATGAAGACACGCGTTGGGGCTTTCCATTTTACTTTAAGTTTGGTTCAGCCAATTTACATGCAGAGGCTGAAGCTTTAGGGAAAGAAAACAAAACGGTTCAAATTAAATATTATGGCTGGCGATTAGTCATGTTTGATGAATTTCGTAATGCAGTAAACATAAAGGCAATTGATGAGACAGAAAGTCCAAGTCATCCTATTTTAGCCTATGTATTATACTTTTTATTGCTTATTACGCTTTTCTTCTCTATCCAGTTTGTACGTGGCTGGTTTGATAGCGAAAACTAACTAATCTCACCTTTCTCTACGCGGTTTAAACTTAATTAAACCGCGCTTTCCTAGTTCTATTTTAAATTATCAAAACAGAGATATTTTATGAGTTTATTTGAGGCAATCTTAAGTTTAAGTATATTAATTATTATTAGTGCAGTCATTTCTGCTGCTGAAATGTCTCTTGCGGGGGCGAGAAAACTAAAATTACAAAGTTTAGTGAATGAGGGAGATGAACGTGCTGCATTAGTACTTGATTTGCAATCTCAACCTGGCCGTTTCATTACTGTTGTCCAGATTGGTTTGAACATGGTCGCCATTTTAGGTGGGATTATTGGCGAAAGTGCCATCCGTCCGTATTTAGAAAAAACATTAGCAACTCAAATTACGCCTGCATGGTTAGAGACGACTGCTTCTTGGCTGGCTTTTGCAACTGTCACTTCAGCTTTTATTTTATTAGCTGATCTTGTTCCCAAACGCCTTGCTATGATTAATCCTGAAAAAGTCGCATTACGCACAGTACGTATTATGGCTGTTTGCATATTTATCTTGAAACCATTAGTGTGGATTTTTGACTCTATTGCAAATAGTTTTTTCAAATTATTTCGTATCTCCACTATCCGCGAAGAAAATATGACTCCAGAAGATATCGTAGCGATAGTTGGTGCTGGTGCAGAAGCAGGTGTAGTCAAAGCACAAGAACATTATCTGATTGAAAATATCTTTGATATGCAAGAAAGAACCGTTACGTCTACGATGACTACACGTGAAAATATCGTATTTTTAGACCGCGCTTTTGATCGCCAAGCTGTCCTTGATACACTCACTAAAAACTCACACTCGAAACTCTTGATTTGTGATAACAGTCTAGATCGTATTTTAGGTTATGTTGAGTCTCATACTTTATTGACTATGTACTTACAAGTAGAAAAGGGAGTTTCGTTGACTGATAGCCGTCTACTACGGAAAGCATTATTTGTACCAGATACACTCTCTTTATTCGAGGTCTTAGAATTATTTAAATCTACTGGGGAAGATTTTGCAGTGATTGTCAATGAGTATGCTCTCGTTGTTGGTCTTATCACATTAAATGATGTGATGAGTATTGTCATGGGTGAATTAGTCTCAAATGAAGAAGAACAAATTGTACGCAGAGATGAAGACTCTTGGCTAATTGATGGCGCGACACCACTCGAAGATGTAATGCGGGCTTTGAATTTAACCAGTTTCCCTGGTGAAGAAAATTATGAAACAATTAGTGGCTTTATGATGTATATGTTACGTAAGATTCCTAAAAAAACTGACTTCGTTCTGTATGATAAATATAAATTTGAAATTATTGATACTGAAAACTTCAAAATAGATCAACTTTTAGTTTCCCTTAGGAAGGATCTTCCAGTTCCCCTAGAATAAAAGAGCAGTTATACATTGATTCACTTTATGCCTTACTGTATTACAGTAAGGCTTTTTTTATTTATTATGATCACTATCATAATAGTAACAAATAGCGCTTTGTATTATGGATATATATTTATGTAAGGAGTAATCATGCAAACACCTTTTCAACTTATGGCAAAGCCAACAGGCTCTCTTTGTAACTTGGATTGTAAATATTGCTTTTATCTGGAAAAACCCCACCAACAGCAACGAGCAATGGATGATGAAATACTCGAAACCTACATAAAAAACTATCTGCAGTTTACACCACAAAAAACAGTGACGTTTTTGTGGCAAGGCGGAGAGCCTACCCTTGCTGGGCTTGATTTTTATCAAAAAGCCATAACCCTCCAAGAAAAGTATGCTAATGGGAAAAAAATTTACAACGCCTTACAAACTAACGGTCTATTATTAGATGAACAATGGTGTCAATTTTTGAAAAAAAATAATTTTTTAGTAGGCCTTTCTATTGATGGTCCTGAGCATTTGCATGATATTTATCGTTTAACAAAAAGTCAAAAAGGCACGTTTCATCAAGTTATGAAAGGTTTAGAAAACCTCATTGCTCATAATGTTTCGTTTAACACGCTCACTGTAATACACAAAAAAAACGTATTATTTGGTAAAGAAATATACCAATTCCTAAAAAAAATTGGCTCTAATTATATGCAGTTCATTCCACTCATGGGAGAGTGGGAACAGCAAGCCAGTGCCAAAGATTACGGTCAATTTATGATAGATATTTTTGATGAATGGTATGCCAATGATATTGGAAAAATTGGTGTACAATTTATTGAACAATGGTTAATGGCATTCTTAGGACTTCAACCCAGTTTATGTATATTCCGAAAAACATGTGGGGATCAAATGATCATCGAACAAAATGGTGATATTTTTAGTTGCGATCATTATGTTTACCCACATTACAAAATCGGAAATATTCTTAATACACCATTACAAGATATTGTTTACTCAGCCAAACAGCAACAATTCGGTTTAAGTAAAGAAAAAGTATCGGAAAAATGTCAAAAATGTGAATTTTATTTTGCTTGCCATGGTGGTTGCCCAAAACATAGAACGATACAAGGTTTTGGAGAACCCCATAACATCTTATGTGAAGCATATTATAATGCCCTTTCTCATATGGCACCTAATTTAAAGAAACTAGCGATTTTTTTAAAACAAAAGCAAAAATTGTTATAGTTTTGTGATCCAGTTCACCTCAACAATATGACAACAATCATACAAACTTTATATTTTCTTTTATATGCTATCTATGACTTTCAATCATGATCTCTGATCTCACTCTACTATGTAAGGAGAAGCAAAATGAAAACCTGGAAATCAACAATCAAAGCAAGTTTAGTTGGATTACTTAGCTTAGTCTCAGTATCTGCTTTTACTCAACCAACGTGGCCAACTGGACCAGTCACCATTATTACGCCATGGGCAGTAGGGGGACTTGCGGATCAAATTAACCGTGCGATGTCAGAATATGGCCAAGAGCAATATGGTCAACCTCTCCTTGCTGATAATATTTTAGGTTCAGGTGGTGCCGTAGCCTTAACTGAATACACAAAAGAGAAACCGAATACACATAAACTCATTTTAGGGGGAGAGGGTAGCTTTGCTATTGCTCCTTTAACAATGAAAGTTTCTTACAAATTTGAAGACTTTGTTCCAGTCATTAACATTTACTCATCAACATTTGTGTTAGTTTCTAACCCTAAAACAAAAGTAGAAAATATTCCGACACTAAAAGAATATATTGCTAAAGGTAAAAAAATTAAAATTGCAACTAATGGAACAAACTCTTCCGAAGCACTTCAATCTGCTGCGCTTTTCCATGAAATGGGAGCGAAATACCAAATTATTCCTTATGATGGTGCCAATGAAGCATTAACAGCAGTAATCTCAGGCGAAGTTGATTTTGCAACAACACATGCCTCTTTAGCTAAAGAATTTGTGAAAGCTGGAAATGCTAAGGCTGTTGTCGCTTTCGATGAGAAAAAATTGATTGATGATGTTTATAATCTCGATAGTGTGGTCGATCATGGTTATGATACTTGGATGATAAATACTTGTGCTGTATTTATCCGTGCAGGTACAGACCAAGCAATCATTGATAAAAACTACACTGCACTCAAAAATATCTTAGAAAATCCTAAATTACAGCAAACCGCAAAAAATATTGGTATTCGTTTAGATATTAAAGATGGTGCAGCAGTAAAAGCCTATATCGATTCAACTATGGATAAAGCCTCTAAATATTCTAAATTAGTGAAATAACCCACTATAACCAGCATGGTATAATACTCTCCTATCGTGCTGGTTATTCCTCGGAGATATTGTGATGAAAATAACCTTTCGCCAAGATTTAATCGGTGCAGTCGTGTTTCTTATTTTATCCATCACATTATGGTTGTTAATTCCATTACAAATTATAATTGATGAAGATGAGGGGATCACTGCTCAAACATTTCCTCGCCTCATTATTGGTTTGATGGCACTTTGTAGTGTTATTTTACTGATAAAAGAAATCATCAAAATCTTACGTAAACAACCAAGTAAGATGGTGACTATCCAGCTAACTGATGAACTTAATTCCTTAATTGTCATATTTTTATTAGCACTTTATTGGCTAATGCTTCATTGGTTACCTTTTATGGTCTCCTCGATTATTTTTGCTTTCTTAATGCTACTCTTCTTTCGCTGCCACAATTGGAAATACTACGCTATTGTTGCCAGTGTCATTATTTCTATTGCGCTTATTTTTGAGCATTTGCTACATATTTCGTTACCCTAGGAGTACTTATGTTTGATCAAATGATAGCGGGATTTAACGAATTCTTTAATTGGGGAAGTTTCCTCTATATTAATCTAGGTTTATTTCTTGGCATTGTTTTCGGTTCTGTACCGGGACTCACTGTCATGCTTTGTTTAGTTCTTTTCTTACCAGTCACATACACACTGAATGCGATCCATTCTTTTATGTTTCTGTTAGGTATTTACTGTGCTGGAAGTTATGGTGGCTCAATTTCTGCAATTTTAATTAAAACTCCAGGCACACCTCATGCTGCCGCAACTATGTTAGATGGGCATCCTCTTGCCAAACGAGGGATGGCACAAAAAGCACTTAATGTCGCACTTTATGCTTCTTTCTTTGGTGGAATAGTCAGTTCATTAGTCCTCCTCTTTCTCGCCCCTGAAGTTGCCAAAATAGCCTTAAAAATGGGCTCGCCAGAATATTTCCTCATTTGTGCATTTGGACTCACGATCATCGCAGGAGTCAGTGGAGAAAGTTTAATAAAAGGGATTATATCTGGCTGCTTAGGACTATTTCTTTCTTTTGTTGGAATGGATTTAATTAGCGGCAGTACAATGCGATTTGCCTTTGAAAACATCAACTTATATAGTGGATTCGACTTAGTTGTTGTATTAATAGGATTATTTGCTCTCATTGAAATCGTGAATAAGGGCAGAGATTTAAAAAGTCAACATACTAAACATATAGAGGCCCCTAAGCTTGATAAAGGTACCGTGTCAAAAAGCGAATGGCTACGCTTACCAAAACCACTTACGATAGGATCATTATCAGGTATTCTTGTCGGCATTATTCCAGGTACAGGTGCCTCTATTGCTTCATTCCTCAGTTATGACTTTTCTCGCAAAGTTTCTAAAAAACCCGAAGAATTTGGTCAAGGCTCTGTAGAAGGTATTGCGGCAGCAGAATGTGCTAATAATGCGATTACAGGCACCGCACTTGTTCCATTACTAACACTCGGTATACCTGGCGATGCCGCCGTTGCATTAATGCTCGGTGCTTTAATGATTAACGGATTAACTCCTGGACCAAATTTATTCCAAAATCATGGTCCTGCCGTCTATGCTATTATGATAGGACTCATTTTTGTCAATATTTTCATGTTAATACAAGGAAAATACCTGCTTAAGTTTTTTGCAAAAGTCGTTAAGATTCCACAGCAAATTCTTATTCCTATTATTGCAGTATTCTGTTTTGCAGGCGCTTATTCACTAAAAGAATCAATGTTCGATGTAGGAACTGCAGTTGTATTTGGTGTTATCGCATACATTATGGATAAACTAGGTTTCTCTGCTGTCCCAACATTACTTGGATTAGTACTTGGTGCATTAACTGAAAAAAATCTGCGTCGCGCTTTACTGATATCTGATGGTGACTGGAGTATTTTTATTGAAAGACCATTTTCACTGGCATTCTGTCTATTAATTTTAGCGACTATCGTCAGTATTGTATTCAATAATTACAAAAAGGCGAAAAAGTCTAATCAATAAGGAAATATCATGAATAAACCTAATATTATTTTTTATTTTACTGACCAACAACGCTGGGATACCGTAGGCACTTATGGGCAACCTCTTGATATCACTCCAACTTTAGATAAATTAGCTGAAGACGGGGTTGTTTTCGAGGAAGCTTATTCATCTCAACCTGTATGTGGACCATGCCGTTCTATTTTTCAAACAGGTTTATATCCAACAGAAACGGGCTGTTTCCGCAATAACATCGCACTACCTGCAAACGTAAAAACACTTGCTGATTACTTCAATGAAAATAATTATGATACTGCTTATATTGGTAAATGGCATTTAGCTAGCGATGGTGAGTTAGAAGAGGAGCCTACTATTGATTACACAATATCAGCTATTCCACCAGAACGTCGTGGTGGTTATAAAGGTTTCTGGCGTGCATCAGATGTTTTAGAATTTACATCACATGGTTACGATGGCTATGTATTCGATGAGAATATGAATAAATGTGAATTTAAAGGTTATCGAGTGGATTGTATCACTGACTTTGCACTGGAATATCTTGACCAATATCAAGGCGAGAAGCCTTTCTTCATGACTATTTCACATATTGAACCCCATCACCAAAATGATCATCATCGTTACGAAGGACCACATGGTTCAAAGGTTCGCTTCAAAGATTTTGAATTACCAAAAGACTTAGCTGAACTACAAGGTAATGCTGAAGAAATGTATCCTGATTACTTAGGATGTTGCCGTAGTTTAGATGATAATCTTGCTCGTCTCGTCGATAAACTGAAAGAAAAAAATCTGTATGACAATACGATTATTGTCTTTGCATCCGATCATGGTTCACATTTTATGACTCGTAATACAGATGAAAACTTAAATGGTTATGATGATTATAAACGTTCTTGCCATTCTTCTGCACTACATGTTCCTCTTGTCATTATAGGAGGGGCATTTAAAGGAGGAAAACGAGTAAAAGATCTTGTCAGCACCGCGAGTTTACCAAAAACGTTTCTTGCTATGGCAGGTATTGATGTCGGTGATGCTATGATTGGTGAAAACCTACAGGATGTAGTAGAAAATAAAATTCCAAACCGTGTTAATGAAGTATTCGCTCAAATCAGTGAGAGTCGTGTAGGACGTTGTATACGTACAGAAAAATACCTCTACAGTGTTTTTGCACCCAACAAACATGGAGGACAGCATGCAAGTAGCGATGTTTATCAAGAAGACTTCCTCTATGATTTGGAGAAAGATCCTTATGAATTAAATAACTTAGTGCGTGATCCTAATTATGAGCCAGTGAGAATTGAGCTGCGTGAAAAACTTTGCCAACATATGGAAAAAGCAAAAGAAACACGTCCTACAATTTTACCTGCTAGTTAAGATGTAAATCACTATCACTCTCTGTTCTCATCTAACATGCATGATAATAGAGAGTGATTTTTTATTAAAACAAATTAACTAAAAAAGATAACTTAATAGGGTGTTTTCACAACCTTAATGAAAATAGAATGAGAATAAAGAAATTATTTTTTAAAAGTACTGTCTAATCTCTATTAATTCTTATTTTCAATTAGGCTACTAATATGTGTTCAAATTCTGCAAAAAACAACCGCGCTTTACTCTTCCCTATTTTCTTTTTCATTGCCATTAACTTACTTATTTTCAGCTTATCTCGCTTAGGACTTGCCTTATGGCAAGCGGATCGAGTTAACGCAGTAGATGGCTGGTTAACATTATTTTTACAAGGTATTCGTATTGATATCGTTTCTCTTTGCTATTTATTTGGTGTACCTGCCTTACTCACGGTATTACTTTATCATCACAACTCACTTGGATATATTTGGCAAAAAATACTCAGAGTTTGGCTTACTTTTGGCAGTGTTTTTATTCTTTTTATGGAAATTGCAACACCTGCTTTTATTGAAACCTACGACTTCCGTCCTAATCGCTTATTCATAGAATATTTAATTTATCCTAAAGAAGTATTTAGTATGTTAATGGAAGGTCATTTACTCGCTATGCTCCTTACATTAACGATCACAACAATTGCAACCCTTATTTACTGGAAATTAGCAGGATGGGCAGTACAACGTCTTTATTCACCAAGTTGGAAATTCCGACCATTTATTGCATTGCTAGTGATAGCTATTTCTTTTATTGGCGCAAGATCGACTTTTGCTCATAGAGGCATCAATCCAGCAATGGTTGCGTTTTCCTCAGATGCTTTAGTCAATTCGTTAGTTCTAAATTCAGGCTATTCCGTCATTTACGCGGCTCAACAATTTAAAGATGAAGATAATTCATCTGCCCTTTATGGAAAGATGGATATAGAAGAAATGTTACATATCGTCAAACAAAGTCGAGGAAGACCTGAAAGTGATTATATTTCATCACAAATCCCTACTCTAACGACAAACCAAGCGACCTATCAAGGTAAACCTAAAAATATTGTGATTATTTTAGAAGAAAGTCTCGGTGCACAATTTATTGGTAGTTTAGGGGGATTACCGCTTTCCCCCGAATTTGACAAACTTGCGCAAGAAGGCTGGTTATTTGAAAATTTATACGCTACGGGCACACGTTCAGTGCGAGGTATTGAAGCAATCACGGCTGGATTCACCCCCACACCAGCTCGAGCTGTGGTAAAACTGAGTAATAGCCAACATGGATTTTTTACAATTGCAGAATTATTATCAAAACAAGGATATCACACGTCTTTTATTTATGGTGGAGAAAAACATTTTGATAATATGGCAAGCTTCTTTTATGGTAATGGTTTCCAAGAAATCATAGATGAAAAAGATTATGTCAATCCAAAATTCCAAGCGACGTGGGGAATGAGTGATGAAGATCTGTTTGATAAAGCACATGAGACTTTCACAAAGCTACACAATGAAGGCAAGCCTTTTTTTAGTTTAGTATTTAGCTCAAGTAACCATGATCCTTTTGAGTTTCCAGACGGTAAAATAGAACTTTATGAGCAACCAAAGCAAACACGCAAAAATGCAGCCAAATATGCAGACTATGCGATAGGTCATTTTTTCCGTCTCGCCAAACCATCTAACTATTGGCAAGATACTTTGTTCTTAGTTATTGCAGACCATGACTCACGCGTTGGTGGCGCTGCATTAGTGCCAATTAAACATTTCCATATTCCTGCTTTATTCATTGGCGAAGGCATTGAAACAAAACGTGATCCTCGTTTAGTCAGCCAAATTGATATGCCAACAACACTACTTTCACTTGCTGGTATTAGTGGAAATTACCCAATGATTGGCTATGACTTAACAAAAGATGTCAATCCAAATCGAGCTTTCATGCAATATGATCAAACGCAAGCGATGATGAAAGGTTCAGATGTTGTGATTTTAACACCTAAAACAGAACCTAGAGGCTACCACTATGATCGCCACACAGCTGAATTCACCGAGAAATCTCTTCCTGATGAACTAAAAAAAGAAGCATTAGCTCATGCATTATTAGGTAGTTATTTATATAAGAATCGGTTATATAAATCGGAAGATAAAAAATAACTTAAAATAGGAACAATCTTACTTATTACGAACTTAAAAGATTGAATTATGTACAAAAAATTAAAATAAATGGATAAAATTACAAATAATCAGGCAATTGCAGGTTATTTTATTTCATTTTTCAGCACAAAAAGTGATATAAATAACAAGATTACAAATAAAACAAGAGGGAAAAATGTTAACACCAATCCATAATTTTTTAAAACAAGAAGCCGCGGGAGGCATTTTACTTTTTATCTTTGCAACATTAGCGATTATTTTAGCTAATACGCCTTTAAGCGATCTTT
Source organism: Pasteurella canis (assembly GCF_020810675.1). GTDB lineage: Bacteria > Pseudomonadota > Gammaproteobacteria > Enterobacterales > Pasteurellaceae > Pasteurella > Pasteurella canis. Next base: position 2,113,526 of record NZ_CP085871.1, on the reverse strand, counting down.
ATTTTAGTTTTTTACAAACTCCTGTCAGTGTACAAATAGGCACCTTCATTATTAATAAGCCATTACTTATGTGGGTAAACGATGGTTTAATGGCAATCTTCTTCATGTTAGTTGGAATGGAAGTTAAACGTGAGTTACTAGAGGGATCATTATCAAGCTACCAACGTGCAATTTTCCCAGCCATTGCTGCTATTGGCGGAATGGTTATTCCAGCAGTTATTTTTGTTTTATTCAATTCAGGGCATCCAGAATATCAAGAAGGTTGGGCTATCCCAATGGCAACAGATATTGCCTTTGCTTTAGGTGTAGTCGCGTTATTAGGTAAACGCGTTCCTTTAGCACTGAAAATTTTCTTACTTGCGTTAGCAATTATTGATGACTTAGGCGCAATCGTTGTGATCGCCCTATTCTTCTCTCATGATTTAAGTCCACAGGCATTTCTCTTTGCTGGTATTGCTGTCGCTATCCTCATTACAATGAATCGTTTAAAAATCACTGCTCTGTCTGCTTATGGCATTGTAGGCATCATCCTTTGGGCATCCGTATTAAAGTCAGGCGTACATGCTACATTAGCAGGTGTTATCATCGGCTTTTGTATTCCGCTTAATGGTAAAAAAGGTGAGCGTCCATTAGATGACTTTGAGCATACCCTTTCACCTTGGAGTGCTTTTGCTATTTTACCATTATTCGCTTTCTGTAATGCTGGTGTTTCCCTACTAGGTATGGGCATAGATAATCTGACATCAACATTACCTGTGGGCATTGCACTAGGCCTTTTAGTAGGTAAACCATTAGGAATTTTCTCATTCTGTTTTATTGCGGTAAAACTTGGTATTGCGAAACTCTCAGAAGGTATTAACTTTAAGCAAATTTTTGCAGTTTCCGTACTCTGTGGTATTGGTTTCACAATGTCAATGTTCCTTGCAGGGCTAGCGTTTGGCGGTGAAACAAGTAATGAAAATGTCACTGCATTAGCCCGCCTAGGTATTCTGATGGGCTCAGGTCTGTCTGCACTTTTAGGCTATTTCTTATTAAAATTATGTACTAAGAATACTTCTGAAGCAGAAGTCTAGTTCAACACTTTATTTAATTACTATCGCCGCCATAAAAAAGTCTTATGGCGGCTTATTCTCCCAAACTTTCACTTATAACATCAAAATTTCTTCTTTCAGGAAAATTTAACTCTATATAAGCTAACTTTAGGCTATCTCAAACAATATTTTTCGTTAAAAAAACGCTCATAATGTCATTATTAGAACTATTGTAGTAAATTCGTAAATGAAATGTTACATACTCTAATACGATGTGCATAGAGAATAGAAAAAGAGCGGCATTATCTGCTATTTTTTGCTATCCTTAGAACAATTTTCAGTTCTATGGACAATATTTATGACAAACCAAACAAATCTAGAACAAGATCAGTCGCGTCAACAACCACAATTCGATAGCAATGAAGAAACGACCCATTTTGGGTTTAAAACTGTTGCAAAATCAGAAAAACAAAAAATGGTCGCAAATGTCTTTCATTCTGTTGCAGGTAAATACGATCTGATGAATGACTTACTCTCTTTCGGTATTCATCGTGTCTGGAAACGCTTTACGATCGATTGTAGTGGTGTTCGCAAAGGCCATAAAGTCTTAGATCTGGCAGGTGGTACAGGTGATTTTACTGCAAAATTCTCACGTATAGTGGGGGACACTGGGGAAGTCATACTCGCTGATATTAATGACTCGATGTTACGCGTTGGACGTGAAAAACTACGTAATCTCGGCGTAGTTGGTAACGTGAATTATGTTCAAGCTAATGCTGAAGCTCTTCCCTTCCCTGACAATACATTTGATTGTGTCATCATCAGCTTTGGTTTACGTAATGTAACAGATAAAGACAAAGCACTACGTTCCATGTTTCGCGTATTAAAACCAGGTGGTCGCTTATTAGTCCTCGAATTTTCAAAACCAATCTTGGATCCATTGAGCAAAATTTATAATTTTTATTCTTTCAATATTCTACCTAAAATTGGCGAAGTTGTAGTAAATGATGGTGAGAGTTATCGCTACTTAGCAGAGTCTATTCGAATGCATCCTGAACAAGATATACTCAAACAAATGATGACTGAGGCCGGTTTTGAACAAGTAAATTATTATAATCTAAGTGCTGGAATTGTTGCCTTACATCGAGGCTATAAATTTTAATCTGGAGGATGAATGACGTTTTTACAACAACTCATGCTACCGCAACTGATTAATGGCACATTAGAAAGTGTATTAAACCACTTTATCCAACATACCACCCAATGTGAGCCTTATTTGCGCAAGCTTAATAACAAAGTATTACAAGTCAAATTACAAAAATTAGAATTACCTATCTATTTCCTCTTCTCATTACAACGGATCGATTTACTCAATCAGTATGAGGGAGAAAGCGATTGTACAATTAATATTGCACCAAGTTTACTCCTACATTTACCCAAGAAATCTCAACTCAGCCAATTTATCAATGATAAATCAATTTTGTTGCAAGGTGATTTACAAGTATTACAAGACTTCGTTGCACTCATTGAATTTTTAGAAAAGGATCCCGCTGAATTGTTATCACGCTATATTGGTGATGTCCCAGCACAAAGTACGGTAGATTTTTTTAAAAAATTACACCAAATCATGCAACATAAACTATCACAAAGCCAACAATTTTGGAGCGAGCGTTTAACAGAAGAGTGGCAAGTTGTCTCGCCAAGTTTAGCAATTGCCGATTTTTGTGACCAAGTTAACACGTTAGAAAAAGACACCATACTTTTAGAGCAAAAAATTAACAAGCTCTATGTACAAAACGCACAGAAAAATGGATAAATAATGCACTTAAATGACATCAAACACTTATATAAAATCATCAAAACTTTCTTAAGTTATGGTATTGATGAGGCATTACCACAAAATCACTACACTCGTCCCATTCGTTGTTGGCGCAAAAGCTTATTTTGGCTACGCAATCAACACCAAGAAAAATCCTTTGGATTACGTTTACGCCTAGCACTACAAGAGCTCGGCCCAGTCTGGATTAAATTAGGACAGATGCTCTCTACCCGCCGTGATTTATTCCCTGCTGAAATTGCTGATGAACTGGCTTTATTACAAGATCAAGTTGAAGCTTTTGATGGCAAAATTGCACGTGTTCAAATTGAACAAGCACTAGGCGCACCATTAGAAACTTGGTTTGAGCATTTCGATGAAAATGCGTTAGCCTCTGCATCAATTGCACAAGTTCATACTGCGAAATTTAAACAAAACGGACCGCACTTAAATACGCATATCGCAGGCAAAGAAGTCGTACTCAAAGTACTACGACCTCATATTCAACAAATGATCGACTCTGATCTTAGCTTGATGTATAAGCTCGCGAGTTGGATCCCTCGTTTAAATGCCGAAGGACATCGCTTGCGTCCAGTCGAAGTGGTACGAGAATATGAAAAGACATTACGCGATGAACTCGATTTACGACGTGAAATGGCAAATGCAATTCAACTACGAGCAAATTTTGAAAATAGTCCTATGTTATATATACCAGAAATGTATCAACAATTCTGCCATAAAAATGTGATTGTTATGGAACGTATTTATGGCATCCCTGTGTCAAATATTGCTGAATTGCAAGCAAATGGGACAAATATGAAACTGCTTGCTGAACGCGGTGTCCAAGTCTTCTTCACCCAAGTTTTTCGGGATAGTTTCTTCCACGCAGATATGCATCCTGGTAATATTTTTGTTAATCCAAATCATCCAGAAAACCCGCAATATATCGGTATTGATTGTGGTATCGTCGGGCGCTTAAATGACCATGACAAACGCTATTTAGCAGAAAGTTTTGTGGCTTTTTTTAACCGTGATTACCGTCGTGTAGCACAAATGCATGTTGAATCAGGCTGGACACCTAAAGACACCAACATTGATCATTTCGAACAAGCATTTCGTGAAGTATGTGAGCCTATCTTTGCTAAGCCTCTGTCAGAAATATCTTTCGGACATGTACTATTAAACCTATTCAATGTTGCGCGAGAATATAATATGGAGGTTCAGCCACAATTAGTACTGTTACAAAAAACTTTGTTATATATTGAAGGGTTAGGCAGACAACTTTACCCACAACTTGATTTATGGGACACTGCCAAACCTTTTTTACAAAAATGGTTAGATGAGCAAATGGGAGTTAAAGCTTTTGCAAAGTCAGTCAGACAAAAGCTACCTTATTGGCGTGAGCATGTTGTTGATCTTCCTGAAAATATCATGGAGGCATTACAACAACAAAAAATTATCGCCAAACAGTTAACCTCAATTAACCAAACGTTAATGCGAAAACAACAAAACAGTCGATTAAAATTCTTTTTACTCGGTTTAAGTTGTGGCATAGCATTTTGGCTACTTACAACTATATTGAGCTAATCAAACTCAACAAAATATAAAATAATGTGAATTGACTATTGTTCAAAAGCGCTAAAACCGCTATATTCACGAACGGTTATTTTTTAAAACAAAAGAAGGAAAAAATATGGGTGGCATTAGTATTTGGCAACTGCTTATCGTTGTCGCGATCGTCGTTTTATTGTTTGGCACAAAAAAATTAAGAACTCTTGGTTCTGATTTAGGCGAATCTGTAAAAGGTTTCAAAAAAGCAATGGCGGATGAACCAAAAGATGCAGAATTCAAATCTTTAAAAGACGAAAGTGAAACTGCGACAAATACAGAAAAAGTAAAAGATAAAGAACAAGTATAATGTTTGACATTGGTTTTTCTGAACTCTTTCTGATTCTTATAATAGGCTTAGTTGTACTTGGTCCTAAACGTATGCCTGTTGCAATTCGAACAGTGATGGGGTGGGTTGCAACTATCCGTGGTTTAGCGTCAAATGTGCAAAATGAACTTAAACAAGAGCTCAAATTGCAAGAATTACAAGAAAGCATAAAAAAGGCGGAAGAATTTAATTTAAAACAACTCTCACCTGATTTAAGCCAAACGGTCGAAGATCTAAAAGCTTCTGCTGAAAAAATGCGTGTAGAACTGGAACGAAAAGCAGCAGAAACGAATACGACAATTGAAGAACAAATCAAACAAATGAAAACAGTGGCAGAGCAATCAATACTATCTTCAGAACCAAACAATATTGAGTCTGCAGAAAAGGAACAATTTGCTGAGCTCTCTCCAGCAGAGCAAGCAGAGTTAGCTGAAGAACATGATGAAATGGCACATATTCAACAGTACTATACCGATGATTATGATGCGCCTATACTTGCAACTGAACTTAAACCTCAAACTGAAATTCAAGATAAGAAAATATAATGAGCGTTGAAGAATCTCAGCCCCTAATTAGCCATTTAATGGAATTACGTGATCGTTTATTACGATCTATTATCTTTGTGGCGGTCGTATTTTGTGGGTTAGTTTATTTTGCTAATGATATTTATAACTTTGTTGCCTCACCATTGGTCGATGTGTTGCCATCTGGTGCCAGCATGATAGCAACTAATATTGCAACACCTTTTTTTACTCCAATAAAATTAACAGCCGTTGTTGCAGTCTTTATTTCTGTACCCTATTTGTTATATCAACTGTGGGCATTTGTTGCGCCCGCTTTATATCAACATGAAAAGCGTCTTATTTATCCACTCCTATTTTCTAGTACATTGTTATTTTATTTAGGTGTGGCTTTTGCTTATTATATAGTCTTTCCATTAGTATTCGGCTTTTTAACAAAAACGGCCCCTGCGGGTGTTGCTATTGCAACAGATATCAGTAGTTACTTAGATTTTGTATTGACAATTTTTCTTGCTTTTGGTGTTTGTTTTGAAGTCCCTATCGCTATCATTTTGCTTTGTTGGACAGGTGTCACTACTCCAGAGGATTTAAAAGTAAAACGCCCATATATTATTGTAGCTGCATTTGTTATTGGTATGCTACTTACACCACCAGATATTTTTTCACAAACTCTACTTGCTATACCAATGTGGTTGCTGTTTGAGCTAGGTGTTATTTTTGCACGTTTTTACCGTCCAAAAGATGAAACTGAAGATCAATCAATAAATTAGCAAAGGGGCAAACAGCCCCTTTTTCTCATCAGTAAGGAATAAATATGACTAAACAAATTTTTACAGGCTTCCCACAACGCCGATTACGTCGTATGCGTAAACAAGAATTTAGTCGCCGCTTGATGGCAGAAAATAAATTAACTGCTGATGATCTCATCTATCCAGTGTTTATTCTTGAAGGTGAGAATTATCGTGAACCAGTCTCCTCTATGCCAGGCGTTGAACGATTAACTATTGACCAACTTTTGCTTGAAGCTGACTTTTTAGTCAAATATGGCGTTCCTGTTATCGCTCTTTTTCCCGTTATTGAGCAAACTAAAAAATCCTTAATGGCAGAAGAGGCTTACAATCCAAATGGATTAGTACAACGCGCAGTAAAAGCTTTAAAAGCCAAATATCCAACACAACTAGGCGTGTTAACTGATATCGCACTTGATCCTTATACTGTTCATGGTCAAGACGGTATTATTGATGAAAATGGTTATGTACTAAATGACATCACTAGCGATATATTAGTTAAGCAAGCACTTTCTCATGCCCAAGCTGGCGCAGATATTGTTGCACCAAGTGATATGATGGATGGAAGAATTGGAAAAATTCGTCATTCACTCGAAGATAATGGTTTCACTAATACACTAATCATGGCATATTCTGCTAAATATGCCTCTCACTACTATGGACCATTCCGTGATGCAGTCGGCTCAGCAGCTAACCTAAAAGGCAGCGATAAAAAAACGTATCAACTCGATCCTGCTAATAGCGATGAAGGACTACAAGAAGTTGCTTTAGACTTACAAGAAGGCGCTGATATGGTGATGGTGAAGCCTGGTATGCCATATTTAGATTTAGTTTACCGTGTAAAAACACATTTTGGCGTACCAACTTTTGCTTATCAAGTATCTGGGGAATACGCTATGCACCAAGCAGCAATCCAAAATGGATGGCTAAAAGAAAAAGAATGTATCATGGAGTCATTACTTTGCTTCAAACGTGCAGGTGCCGATGGAATCTTAACTTACTATGCAAAACAAGTTGCAGAATGGCTCTATTTAGAACATCAGAATAAATAGATTCAAGTATTTCGACTAAAAAAGAGCGGCTAAATTTTGTTAAACTTCGACCGCTCTTATCATGATAGGATAATATTAAATCAGCTCTCTATCCCTTCAAATAGTGCTGTACTTAAATAACGCTCTGAAGCAGATGGAAGAATAACAACAATCAATTTATCTTTAAATTCAGGTAATTTAGCTAAACGATCTGCTGCCGCAACTGCTGCACCAGAAGAAATGCCTCCTAAAATCCCTTCTTCTGCCATTAAACGACGCGCAGTGGCAATAGCTTCATCACTACTCACCGTTTCAACTAAATCAATTAAAGAAAGATCTAGGTTTTTAGGAATAAAGCCTGCTCCAATGCCTTGAATCTTATGTGGACCAGGTTGTAAGCTCTCACCTGCTAACGCCTGAGTAATGATAGGTGATTCTTTAGGCTCAACTGCAACAGATAAAATTTGTTTACCTTGTTCTAATTTAATATAACGACTAGTACCTGTAATTGTCCCACCAGTGCCGACACCTGCAACTAATACATCAATTTTACCTTCAGTATCACGCCAAATCTCTGGTCCTGTTGTTTGTTGATGAACTGCTGGATTAGCAGGATTCTCGAACTGTTTTAACATGATATAACGCTGAGGCTCAGAGGCGACAATTTCTTCAGCTTTTTCAATTGCACCTTTCATTCCTTTAGAGCCCTCAGTGAGTACTAAATTTACACCTAAACTACGCAATAAACGCTTACGTTCTGTACTCATCGTTTCTGGCATAGTCAATGTGAGCTTATAACCACGTGCGGCAGCCACATAAGCTAATGCTATTCCTGTATTACCACTAGTTGCATCAACAATTTCTTTCTCTTTTGTAAGTAACCCATCTTTTTCTGCTTGCCATACCATATTCGCACCAATACGGCACTTGACACTAAAACTTGGATTTCGTCCCTCAATTTTAACAACAATATTGCCATTTTGACCAAAATGTTTTAGTCGTACTAATGGGGTATTACCTATAGAATAAGAATTATCTGCATAAATAGTCATTTTATTTTCCTTTTAGATTCAATCCATTGCAAATTACATGTTAAGTAAGTTATTTCTAACATAAGTTAACTTCTAGAAAAAATAGTCATTTGCTATATTTTATAACTAAATACTATTTTACGATTTCTGAACTAGCCTGACTTAAAGCTCTCACTGTATTCGTTGGTAATATTTGTTTATGCAATCCTAAATGCTCACGAAAGTTATCAACCCACATAGCTGTAGCACCACAAACAGCCACAGGAATAACGACTAAATTCACTAATGGAATAAATGTACACAACATAACTAAACCACCAAACGTTAAACTTAATGTCCGCTTAGTAGCAAGCTCTTCTTTCATCACAAAAAAAGGGACTTTATGATTATCAAATGAGTAGTCACAATACTGTATAGCCATCATCCAAGCTGTAAAAGCTGTGGTTATCACAGGAATAATACTTTGTCCTAAAAAAGGAATAAGTCCTAATAAAAACAAAACGATCAGCTTAGGTAAACTATACGTTAGCTTTTGCCATTCACGTGCGAGCATGCGAGGAATATCTTTGAGAAAATCCCAGATACTTCCTTCAATAACAACCTCACCAGTAAGCATTTTTTCTACTTTTTCAGCCAATAAGCCATTAAATGGTGCAGCAATAAAACCTGATAGTGCTGTGAAAATAAAATAGAAGAAAATTAAAATCATCAAAATAGATAAAACTAGCAAAATCGAACTCAGCCAGCTTAACCATTCTGGAATGTAACTTATTACGCTATCAATCATACGCTCAATTTGCGTAATGAATAGCCAAAATAGACCTGTTAGTAATACAACATTTAACAAAATTGGCATCACGACAAAACGACGCAGCCCCTTTTGAGTAATTAAATGCCACCCCATCATAAAATAATGGAACCCTTGTTTAACTTCAGATTGTTGTAACATTATTGCTCCCCGTAAATACACAAAGCAGTTAGGATACAAAGTGCGCTTTAAAAAATCAATTTTCTCATGCTTCTTAGTCGATACAAATATCACACTATAGTGAAGATTTAAAATAGTCCTTTAATATCCTATAAATAGCTCATCACATTCTTCAGAATACAAAATACATCTTGCTCTTCACCTTATTTTCACATCCTCGCTATAACTAGATAATCTGTTTATTTTTAGATGAAAATATCCAGATAACAAATGTTAAACAAGCTTTAGAAAATATGATAAGCTTATGCGGATTTTATCCCTTTAATAATGGCGAGGAATGGGTAATGGATTTAAATACAATTTTAATTATTTTAGGTATTATCGCTTTAATTATCTTAGTGGTACATGGGCTATGGGCAAACCGTCGTGAAAAATCACAATACTTTAAAAATGCCAATACCTTTACTCGGGATTCTCGTTTAAGAGAACCGCCCGCACATGTCCAAGCACCTAATACATCAGAAATAAGTGCTACAGAGTCAAACACAACTGTATCTGTTCAATCTCCTTCGCCAGAGACACAAACTTATAATCTATCTACCCAAACAGCACCAGAGCCACAACAGCATACTTTTACTTTTGAAGCAGAACAGCAACTTGTACATGAACAACAAGCTGTTGAACAAGCTCTTGAAAACATTAAAATCAGTCTACCAAATACAGAACAACCTATTTATCAAGCGAGTATTGAACCTGTTTCCCAAACACATTCACCTGTTTTAACGACTATTGCAGAGGCTGAAAGCTATGCTGATCAAGAAGATGGCATTGATACTCACTCTGATGAATTACGCCAACAATTAGCTGAGTTAGCACAACAATCGCCTTCTGTCACGCTTGCATCATTACGAGAAGAAAGTGAAATCGCAGAGGAAAAACGACATGAGGCGAAAAAAATCGAATCTAACGCAGAGATAAACGAACAATCATCTTTTATAATGATGTATGTTGTTGCACCTGAAAATTATTTATTTCAGGGTGCAAAATTAGCAAAAATTCTTGATGAATTAGGATTTTTATTTGGTGAACATAACATTTACCATCGTCATTCTGATTTAAGTGTAAATAGCCCAGTCTTGTTTAGTGTTGCGAATATCCAACAACCAGGTACTTTTGATTATAATATGTATGATTTTTCAACTGTTGGGATTGCACTATTTATGCAACTTCCTTCTGAGGGAAATGACTTGATGAATCTGCGTATGATGATTCGTGCAGCAAAAAGTATCGCAGAAGAACTAGAGGGATTCGTATTAACTGATAAACAAGAAATATTCGATGAGCAAGCAGAAAAAGCTTATTTAGCACGAGTGAAATAAGCACGAAATGTGCTAAAAGTAACTTCTCTTTACTTCATCAGACATAATAAAAAGGAGTAAATTTGATAAAATATCAAATTTACTCCTTTTTAATTTTCCACTTTATATTCATGATATTCATGGTCATCATGAATAACTGTTTAAATTATTTCATTATTCACTTACAAACTCAGGTCATTTCGGTGTTACTGTGACTAAAATGTAGTGAAACTATTAATTCTGCTTAGCATTTAATCAGAATAAAAAATCTGCACTCAAATTAACAGTGAAACTTTAAAGTGCAGATTATGACTCTTATCAAAAAGAAATTATTTTAAACAGCCTTATTTAATGGTTGATTAGCTCTCACTTTTGCAATAATCAAACCAATCACACAGCCTAAAATAGCAAATGGTAGCCATTCCATAGAATAAGCTTTTAACGGTAAATTGTCGATTAATGGAGATCCCATCACAGAAAGAATAGAAATAATGGCTACAAGTACAATTGACAAACCTTTAGCTAATTTTGGTAATGGCATTACTAAATTAACTAATAATAACAACATGGCTGTCATAGAAATCGGATAAAGCACAAGTAATACTGGTACCGACTTACTAATCACTGCATTTAATCCTTGATTAGCTAGACCAAAACCAATTAATGTAAATAAGATAGCATAATTACGATAAGAAATTCTTGGGAAAATACTATTAAAATAAGATGACGTCGCAACAACTAAACCAATTGCAGTGGTTAAACAAGCAAGAGTTACGATCAATCCAAGTAAGCTCCGACCTAAAGCACCAAAAGATTGAGTTGTAGATTCATTTAAAATAAATACCCCTAAGTTTTGCCCTTTCTCAGATACTTCAGCCAGAGTCTGTGTGCTTAGAGGCATATTGTTACCAATCCAACCAATCGCAATATAGATAAAAGCAAGTGCCATGGCTGCAACAATACTTGCTAATGTTGCTTGCTTAATAAAGCTACTGTTTTTATCACTTTTCGCTCGAATTGCATTCATAACAACAACAGAAAAAGCAAAAGAGGCTAATACATCCATTGTTTGATAACCTTCAATAAAACCTGTTACTAATGGATTATTCATACCTGTTGAAGTATTTATATATTCTCCTCCCATTAAAATAGTTGCCATACGAACAACAAGAGCAATAATAGCGATTAACAGTACTGGTGTTAAAATAGCACCGATACGATCAACCATTTTGGTTGGGTTTAAACTAACCCATAATGTGATACCAAAATAAACGAGGGTGAATAGAAATAACGCAACAGTGTCAGCCCCACCAATAAAAGGAATCACTGCCATATCAAATGCTGTGGCTGCTGTACGAGGAATAGCAAAAAAAGGACCAATCGTTAAATAAATTGCACCTAATAATAAGATGGAAATCCAAGGATGAATATCTTCTAACGCTTTTTTATATCCACCTTCATAACGAGTTGCAACTAAAATACCCAATAATGGAAGCCCTACTCCTGTTGTTACAAAACCCAAAATAGCAGGCCAAAACCCTAAGCCACTTTCAAACCCTAACTTAGGTGGAAAAATTAAGTTCCCTGCACCAAAAAAGATGGCAAATAACATAAAGCCAACTATAAATGTGTTTTTGTTCATATAAAACCTCAAACGTATAAAAAAGAAAAGCCTTTTAATCTATATAGAATATAAAAACTTTCGATTATACTATAAAAAATAGCCACAACCTATAAAATACACTAAAATATATATACTTAAATTATCTCAAATATTTGAACATACTCTAGATAAGCAGTAAAAATAAGATGTTTATTCTATTTCCTCAAACAACAACTTAAGAGAAAACACATTACAACGATTGAGTTAATGTAGCCTTTACTGTAAACTACTCTCCCGTCTTGATTACTCATTCAATCTATTTTCCATCTCAACAATTAGGTTTCATATGGCTACAAATTATATTTTTGTAACGGGTGGTGTTGTATCTTCCCTAGGTAAAGGTATTGCAGCGGCATCATTAGCAGCAATTTTAGAGGCTCGTGGTTTAAATGTAACCATGCTAAAACTAGATCCTTATATTAATGTGGATCCAGGTACAATGAGTCCCACTCAACATGGTGAAGTCTTCGTTACTCAAGACGGTGCAGAAACAGATTTAGACTTAGGCCACTACGAGCGTTTTATTCGTACAAAAATGACAAAGCGTAATAACTTTACGACAGGGAAAATTTACTCTGAAGTATTACGGAAAGAACGTCGTGGCGATTATCTAGGTGCAACAATTCAAGTTATTCCACATATTACTAATGAAATTAAATCCCGTGTTATTGAAGGCGCAGCGGGACATGATATTGCAATTGTTGAAGTTGGTGGGACTGTTGGTGATATCGAATCGTTACCCTTCTTAGAAGCTTTGCGTCAATTAGCAGTGCAAGTAGGACGTGAACGCACTTTATTTATGCATTTAACACTCGTCCCATATATCCCAACTGCTGGTGAGGTTAAAACGAAACCAACGCAACATTCTGTAAAAGAACTGTTATCTATTGGCATTCAACCCGATGTATTAGTTTGTCGCTCAGATCGAATGATCCCACCAAATGAACGAGCTAAAATTGCTTTATTTTGTAATGTGCCAGAAAGAGCCGTCATTTCATTAAAAGATGTTAATTCAATTTATCAAATTCCTGCATTATTAAAATCGCAAGGTTTAGATGACTTCATCTGCCAACGTTTCCATTTCGATTGTCCTGAAGCGGATCTTTCTGAATGGGAACAAGTCTTATATCAAGAAGCTAACCCAACAGGTGATGTTACTATTGGGATGGTCGGCAAATATACTGAATTGCCTGATGCATATAAATCTGTCAACGAAGCTTTAAAACATGCTGGCCTTAAGAATCGTTTAAACGTGAATATCAAATATATTGATTCACAAGATGTCGAAACAAAAGGTACAGAAGTCTTATCGGGTGTCGATGGAATTTTAGTACCAGGTGGTTTTGGCCATCGTGGTGTAGAGGGGAAAATCCTAACCGCGAAATATGCACGAGAAAATAATGTACCTTATTTGGGCATTTGCTTAGGTATGCAAGTCGCTTACATTGAGTACGCACGGAATGTCGCAGGTTTGGCTGATGCAAACTCAACTGAATTTGACCGCACTTGTCACTATCCTGTCGTGGGTTTAATTACAGAATGGCAAGATGCAGAGGGCAATATTGAAACACGTTCAGATACTTCTGATTTAGGTGGAACAATGCGTTTAGGCGCCCAGCAATGTCATCTAATTGAGGGTAGCAAAGCATATGAGCTTTATGGCACAGAAACCATTGAAGAACGCCACCGTCACCGCTATGAAGTAAACAATGTATTACGTCCACAAATCGAAAAGGCAGGTTTAAAAATTACTGGCCTATCAGCGGATAAGAAATTAGTGGAAATTATTGAAGTGCCAAATCATCCTTGGTTTATTGCATGTCAATTCCACCCAGAATTTACATCAACACCTCGTGATGGTCATCCATTATTCGCAGGGTTTATTAAAGCTGCAAAAGAAAATCAAAAAAAATAGATTTTTATATACTATAAAATTAACCCTACAAATTTTTGTAGGGTTTTTTATGTAATAAAAGATCATTTCATCAGATGGATTCCTAACCGTTTATTTTATAAAAAATACAGGTGATAACTACTAGCTTCTTACTATATGAGCTGATTTCAGCATAAACATTTAAATTATGTTTTGCTTATTCTTTTTCAAATAAAAAACTAGATGTAAATCAATTAATCCGCATTTTCCAGAAGACAAACGAAATGAATTATTTTAAGATAAGAAATATTCGTTTTAATTTAATTTTCATTTAAAGAGGAAAATCAAAATGGCAAAAATCGTTAAAGTGATTGGTCGTGAAATCATCGATTCTCGTGGTAATCCAACTGTCGAAGCTGAAGTACATTTAGAAGGTGGTTTTGTTGGTCTTGCAGCTGCACCATCTGGCGCGTCAACAGGCTCACGCGAAGCATTAGAATTACGTGACGGTGATAAAGCACGTTTCTTAGGTAAAGGTGTATTAAAAGCTGTTTCAGCAGTTAACAATGAAATTGCGCAAGCTATCGTTGGGAAAGATGCATCAAACCAAGCTGAAATCGACCAAATCATGATCGATTTAGATGGCACAGATAACAAATCTAAATTTGGTGCAAATGCAATCTTAGCAGTTTCACTAGCAAACGCAAAAGCAGCAGCTGCCTCTAAAGGTTTACCTCTTTATGCTCACATTGCTGAATTAAACGGCACTCCAGGTCAATATTCTATGCCATTACCAATGATGAACATCATCAACGGTGGGGAACACGCAGACAACAACGTTGATATCCAAGAATTTATGATTCAACCAGTTGGTGCAAAAACATTAAAAGAAGCTCTTCGTATTGGTGCAGAAGTATTCCATAACCTTGCTAAAGTATTAAAAGGCAAAGGGTTAAGCACTGCTGTAGGTGACGAAGGTGGCTTCGCGCCTAACTTAGAGTCAAACGCTGCAGCACTTGCTTGTATCAAAGAAGCCGTTGAAAAAGCAGGTTATGTATTAGGTAAAGATGTAACTTTAGCGATGGACTGTGCATCATCTGAATTCTACAACAAAGAAAATGGTATGTATGAAATGAAAGGTGAAGGTAAATCATTCACTTCTCAAGAGTTCACCCACTATTTAGAAGAATTATGCAAAGAGTACCCAATCGTATCTATCGAAGATGGTCAAGATGAATCAGACTGGGAAGGTTTTGCATATCAAACTAAAGTATTAGGTGATAAAGTACAATTAGTAGGCGATGACTTATTCGTAACTAATACCAAAATCTTAAAAGAAGGTATCGAAAAAGGTATTGCAAATTCTATTTTGATCAAGTTTAACCAAATTGGCTCATTAACAGAAACATTAGCAGCAATCAAAATGGCTAAAGATGCAGGCTACACTGCTGTTATTTCACACCGTTCTGGTGAAACTGAAGATGCGACAATCGCAGATTTAGCAGTAGGTACTGCCGCTGGTCAAATTAAAACAGGTTCAATGAGCCGTTCAGATCGTATTGCAAAATATAACCAATTAATCCGTATTGAGGAAGCATTAGGCGATAAAGCACCTTTCTTGGGATTAAAAGCAGTTAAAGGTCAAGCATAATTTATTGCTAAGAAAATGATAAAAAATAACACCGCACTTTTCAGTGCGGTGTTTTTTTACTTACTTCAATCCACTTTCCTTGTGACTTGTTACTAAAAACAAAATGAAGTAAGCAAAACTGTTTAATGATACTCCCTTACTGAACACTTAAGTTGAAGAAATAAAGTCATATCAAAAATTTTATTCTACTATTTCTTTACAGGCGGTACTAAAATTTTACTTGGTCCAAAAGGTGGTAATAATCCCCATTGATAAGCTAATGAAAAAGATTGATCACGCACGGAGCGACCACATGGCTCAAGATTAAGATCAGCGAAATCTCGGCTTGTTAAACAAAATCCTAATATCACATCTTTAATGAGAAACGCACCTGTATTCGTCGGAATAAGGCTGAATACGGTATTATCTTTATCTGTACAATTCCTTACACCTTGGAAAGCAAAGCATTTCGCTGCACCAACTACTTTGAATTGAACTAATACTCCTCCATCCCGTAGTTTTTCATAAGCTGTACCTGTATAATCCACTAATTCCCAGTGTTTATTCAAAGGACTACTCTTTCCATAATGATCATTACTAATTGGTTCTCCCGTAAATAAACTACGCAAACTAATACGTGGAGGTGGTGATAACTCTACATCAGGATAAGTTGTCGGATCAGGATTAGACTCTGCATAACTTGGTAATGCAAATATCATACTTAATAGTAAACTCAATACATATTTTTTCATCATATCCACCTTAACGATCGCGAACAAAACTCACTGGAAAATGATCAGAGGTAATTTGTGAACGTAGCTGGTTTAACATTAAACTGGCACCAATACGCTCACGAGCTTGCTCCCTACGTGGTAGGTTTGCATCACGTAAGATCGCATAATCTAAAATATTACCAGAACGATGAGTTGGTTCTGTTGGTGCAATAATAATAGTATTTTCACTTACTGAAGGTTCTTGTCTTAAGGCAACCTCTAAGTTAACAGGTGCGCGATTAAAATCACCAACAACCATCCAACTATATCCTCGTCTTTCTGGTGTTTGATTAAAGGCGGTAAAAATATTACGAATTAAACTCACAGCATCAGAGCCACCTGTAGCTAAAGCATGTACTGTAAAAAAGACATCCGTACCAATACGAATCCCAATTGCTGGACGAGCTTGAAGCACTGAAGAATCTGAATGTACAACAAAAGCCTCATCTGCTTGACGACGAGATACTATAGCTAAATTTACTCTATTTGCGCCAACATCTAGACGAGAATAATAAATATAAACTGTATTTGGACGAGACGTTGTACCCAAATTCCAAGTATATTCATCGATCGGAGTTCCTCCATGCTGAATCACTCTAGAGGTTCTAACAGCGGTACTCGGCAAAGTACCCGCCTCTTGGACCATTAAAACATCAGCTCCCTGTTCACCCGATAATAACTGACGAACATTGATATTCCATTTACTTTCATTTGCGGCAGAAGACCCTTGTAAGTTCCAAGTCGCTACTTTGAAATCACTTAAATTAGCATAACTTGAAAAACTCACTAAGACAGTACAAAAAATGAGGCTTAATTGCTTTATCCATTGCATATTAACTCCTTAGTTTTAATTAATCGCAGTCGCATTTAATAGCGGGGGAGCTAGGTACCATGTTTGATCTCGTAATGGTGTTGTTGAACCATCACATTTTGATAAAGTGATAGTGGAATAATTTGTTGTACTGACTGGATTATAAGTAACACAATTTCCTTGCGCCGCGCTTTTGATCACAAATGCACCACTATCTGTCGGCAACAACTCAAACTCTTGAGCGAGTTTATTGAGATTACATGTATCATGAATAAGACCATTCTGATAAGCTTCTATACATGTACCTAAAGATTGGTTAACAAAACGAAAAAACTCTCGATGTTTAGCATGCTCCATTTTCCAATTACGAATCATGCCAAAATCTTGTGAATCTATATTGGCATATGCCCATAACCAATTACGTTTTGCCAAAGCCCACACTGTTAATACGGTACCATTTTGCCCCATAAGTGTCATAAAATTTGATGAATCTGATGGCGATACTAACGTATTCCCTCCTTTAGAACGAGGAGCAGGCTGAGTCAATCCACTCAATAATCTAGGTTCTGGTGTTTTTTCTTTCTGTTGTTCATCTGAATAAGATGAATGAAGTACATTAAATGGTGTTGAAGGTATATTTGAGAGTAACGGTTTAAATTGTATTGCTGTTGAAGATGGTGTAGCTAAATCAGTTTGAGTTTGAGATTCAGATTGAGGACAATTACACATCTGCTGATTAGATGAACAAGCTACTAGTCCCAACAATAAAAGACTAGGTAAGAACCTTTTCATTGCATCTCCTTATATTTATCCTTAAACTTAAAGGGGCGCAAATTTTATAATTTTTTTTGATAAAATCAACCAAAGTTAGATAAAATATAGACAAAAAGAAGCAATTTTCTTAAAGGTACGATGAGTTAAAGATTAATTTTTATTTAATCCATTATTTTCTTCAAACCAACTCTCTAAAATAAGGCAGGCTGAAATACTGTCGACTTTACTTTTATCTAATGCTCGATAACCTCCATACTCAAAGATTTCAGCCCTCGCTTGTACCGTGGTTAAACGCTCATCTTGTAATTCGACTCGAATACCAAATCGCCCATGTAAACGGTTAGCAAATTTTTTTGCCCTTAGCGTGAGATCTTGTTCTGAACCATCCATATTTAGGGGTAAACCTACAATAATAATATTAGGTTTCCACTCCATTAAACACTGTTCAACTTGTTGCCAATTAGGAATCCCATCTTTTGCTTTAAATGCAGGTAATGCTTGTGCTGTGCCAGTAATACTTTGCCCTACCGCACAACCAATACTTTTTGTACCAAAATCAAATGCAAGTGCAGTAATCGCCATTAGCAATGTCCCGCTTGATAGACTAAATTATGATGTCGAATACCTAATAACAAATTAGCCTCTAACCATCTTTCTTCGTAAGGTACGTCAAATAAAATACGATCATTAGCAGGGACAACTAACCAATCATTATTAGCAATCTCATTTTCTAACTGGTTTGGTGTCCAACTAGCACAACCCAAAGCCACTAAATATTTTTCAGGTGCATTTTGTGTACCAAAAGTATCGATAATATCAGCAGAAGTAGTGAGCGATAAATGATCTGTTACTTTATAACTATGTTTGAAATCTTGCCCAGCTTGAGTATGTAGAATAAAACCACGCTCAATATTGACAGGTCCTCCAGCTAACACTAAATCATCACCATAAGTGCGGTTAGTCTTCATCATAAAATTCATCTTGGCACAAAGTTCTGCAATACTGAGATCAGTGGGTTGGTTAAGAACTAACCCCATTGTACCCTGCTCATTATGCTCACAAATATAGACCACAGAATGAGAAAAATAATCGTCTTCCATTTGTGGCATAGCAATTAAAAAATGGTCTTGTAATTCCATCATCTCTTTTATCCTAAATCACCAAAACAAATTTGCAATGCAGTAATCGCTGCTAATGCAGCTGTTTCAGTACGCAATACACGCTTTCCTAATAATATTTGAGTAAACCCTTGTTGCTCAGTTTGCCTAATTTCCTGTGCAGATAATCCACCTTCAGCCCCAATCAATAACCGTATGCCTTCTGCTGGGATTTCAGGTAGAGTACGAATTGAATATTGGGCCTTGGGATGTAAATTCAACTTTAAACTCCCATCTTTTTCTGCACACCAATCCTGTAATTTCATCATTGGGAGAATTTCAGGCACAATGTTACGTCCACATTGTTCACAAGCTGCAATTGCAATTTTTTGCCACTGTTGAATTTTTTTATCCATACGTTCGGCATCCAACTTCACACCGCAGCGTTCGGACCATAACGGTGTGATAATATTTACTCCTAACTCAACAGATTTTTGGATGGTAAATTCCATTCGCTCACCTCGTGAAATAACTTGTCCTAAGTGAATTTTAAGAGGGCTTTCACGATCATCTAACTGTTGATCTAAGATTTCAACTTCCACCATTTTTTTACTTAACTGAGTGATAACAGCCGCATAAGTATAATTACTGCTATCAAACAATTCTAACCGCTCACCAACTTGCATACGTAAAACTCGACTAACATGATTAACAGCATCATCACTTAATGTACAATATTTCACCTGTTGTAATAAAGTTGGGTGATAAATTCTTGGTATTCTCATAATATTAATTCGTTAAATTATCTTGTTAGCTATCATATCAGAAAAGCCTATTTTCAGTCAGATAAATCCGTGTATATCCCACACAATAATCAACTATTTGTTAATAATATTTAAACAAATATGCAATTTATAAATAAAAATGAAAATATATAATAACCACACTTATGCGAAATCGCTAAGAAAAATTAATGACTTAACTAAGAGAGGACAAAATGAAAAAAGTTGCACAAGTTCACTATGCACCAGCAAAACATTGGGTTGGTAATGGTTTCCATGTCCAATCAATGTTCAGTTATCAAGATAAAGAAAAAAATGTAGATCCTTTTTTATTAATGGATTATAACCCTCCACGTTATTTTGATGGTGGACGTAAAAGTGATTTTCGTGGTGTTGGTGAACATCCACACAGAGGATTTGAGACAGTGACCATTGCTTATCAAGGTGAAGTCCAACATGCTGATTCTACTGGGGGTGGCGGTATCATTGGGACAGGAGATGTCCAATGGATGACAGCTGGTGCCGGCATTATGCATGAAGAATTTCATTCCGAGAAATTCTCACGTGAAGGAGGAATGTTTGAAATGGTACAGCTATGGGTAAACCTACCTGCGAAACATAAAATGACCCCCGCTAAATATCAAGCAATTAAATCTACAGATATTCCTGTTGTTGAATTGGCTGATAATGCAGGTTATGTTCGTATTATTGCGGGAGAATTAAATGATGTCACTGGTTCTGCTACAACTTTTAGCCCAATCAATATGTGGGATGTAAAAATGAATGCAGGCAAAGCTTACACTTATAATGTACCAAAAAGCCATAACCTGATTATTTTGGTACTTGATGGCACAATACAAGTAAATAATGAGGATATAGCACGTCGTGGTGAATTAATTACGTTTGAGCGAGGTGGCAAGAATGTACATATTGAAGCTAATAATGATGTGAAACTACTCATTTTAACAGGTGAGCCACTTAATGAACCTATCGCTGGCTATGGCCCATTTGTGATGAACACAAACGATGAGCTTATACAGGCAATGTATGATGTACAAAATGGTCAATTTGGTAAAATTAATTAACGCTTATCTAATAAACTCAAGTGCGGTATAAATTACCGCACTTTTTTTATCTTTTGATGATGAAAATAAATTATAAAGAGTAAAAAGAGTAATCAAAAATCTGATAAAATACGCGAGACTTAATTTAGCAGAAATGAGGCATATTATCGAAAACTGGCAACGTGGCTTTGTATTACATCGCAGAGCTTATAGCGAAACCAGCTTATTAGTTGATTTATTCACTGAAGAAACTGGACGTGTAACTGTACTTGCGAAAGGCGCTCGTTCAAAACGCTCTTCGCTAAAAGGCGTATTACAGCCTTTCACGCCATTATTATTACGTTGGACAGGTCGTGCTGAATTAAAAACATTAACTAAAGTTGAACCCGCAGCAATTACGTTACCATTACAACATGTCGCATTATATAGTGGATTTTATATTAATGAATTAATTAGTCGTGTACTTGAGCCTGAGACTGCCTATCCTCAACTTTTTCAAGATTATCTCCATTGTTTAACTGAATTAGCAAGAGCGCCACAACAAGTCGAACCTAGCTTACGTTATTTTGAGTTTCAACTCCTGCAAACTTTAGGCTATGGAGTAGATTTTTGCCATTGTGCAGGCTCTGGTGAAGTGGTGGATGAAAATATGACCTATCGTTACCGTGAGGAAAAAGGATTCATTGCTTCATTAATTAAAGATAATTTAACTTTTTATGGACGTGAGCTACTTGCATTTGAAGCTCGTCAATTTAATAACGCTGCGACTCTACAAGCAGCGAAGCGTTTTACTCGGATTGCACTGAAACCTTATTTAGGGAATAAACCATTGAAAAGCCGAGAGTTATTTACTCAATATATGTTATATCAGAAATAGACTATGGTTTTACTTTACACTCATAAACAGCCACCCAAAAACAAGAAAACATTTATTACACACATTCTTGATTTAGATTATCAAGGTGTCGGTGTTGCAAAAGTACAAGGCAAAACGTGGTTTATTGAAAATGCATTACCTGGAGAAAAAGTGGAAGTCCGTATCATTGAGGAAAAACGTCAATATGGACAAGGCAGTGCATCTAAAATCTTACAGACTAATCCTAAAAGACAACAACCTAAATGCCCATATTATGGCAAATGTGGTGGTTGTCAAAGCCAACATATTCCCCTAGAGCTGCAACGAGAGACTAAACAAAAAGCATTATTCCAACGTTTGACGAAACTGCAGCCACAAGCTATGTTGATGCCTATGCTAACAGGAGAACAATGGCATTATCGACGCAGAGTTAAGCTAAGCATGAAATACAATCAAAGCAAAAACCAACTCGACATTGGATTTCGGCAAAAAAACTCACAGCAAATTATTCACGTTCAGCAATGTGATGTATTAGAAAACGTATTAAGTCAACTAATACCTAAATTACATAATCTGTTTGCAATGTGGTCGACTCCAAACAACTTAGGGCATATCGAACTTGTAAAAGCGGATAATGGTATTGCTATGTTATTACGTCACAGCGGAAATTTGAGTAAAACAGACCGCTCTTTATTGTTAGAATTTGCTGAAAAACAACAGTTAATGCTATTTTTACAAGATGACCATCAACTACAACACGTCTATGGTCAGTTACCTTATTATCAGCTTGATAAACTCCAATTACATTTTGATGTGCGTGATTTTATCCAAGTAAATCCATTGTTAAATAGTAAAATGGTCAATATGGCATTAGACTGGTTGGAATTGAAAGAAACAGATCATGTGTTAGATTTATTCTGTGGCATGGGTAATTTTACAATTCCCTTAAGCTATCGAGCTCAACATGTTGTTGGTATCGAAGGTGTAGAGGAAATGGTGCATAAAGCCCGAAAAAATGCGGAACAAAACCAACGTAAGAATGTCCAATTTTACCAAGCAGATTTAGATAAATCTTTTGCAGATCAAAGCTGGGCTACACAACAATTTAATAAAATCTTACTCGATCCACCTCGCAGTGGTGCGGCCTTCGCACTCAAGGCATTATGCGAACTAAATGCAGAAAAAATCTTATATGTATCTTGTAACCCAGCGACGTTAATACGAGATACTGAAATTTTACAACAATTTGGCTATCGACTTAAAAAAGTCGCAATGATTGATATGTTTCCTAATACAGGACACTTAGAATCCGTCAGTTTATTTGAAAAAGAATAAGGGTAGATTATGGTTGCAGTACGAAGTTCTCATTTAGTCAATCCAAAAGATTTTAGGATTGAAACATGGTGTGCCCAATTAGAATTAGCACAACCAGTCAAAGAAAGCCTTATTCGAGCATGGCATTATTCACAACAAATTTCAGCCCAAGTTAATGAACAGTCCATTTGCTCCCTAAATTCTGGTGTTGAGATGGTCGAAATTCTATATAGTTTAAATATGGATGCAGATAGCTTACTAACAGCTATGTTGTACCCTATCATTCAGCATAGGCTCGTTGAACTTACTCAAATTAGTGAAGAATTTGGTACTAATATTGGTAAATTAGCAAAAGGCGTAATTGAGATGGATAATATTCGCCAACTCAATGCGAGCCAATCTGCAAATAACTCACAAGTTGATAATGTACGTCGTATGCTATTAGCAATGGTAGATGACTTCCGTTGTGTCATTATAAAACTGGCTGAACGTATTACTTTTCTACGTGATGCTGAACAAAATTGTTCTGAAGAAGATAAAGTACTGGCGGCAAAAGAATGTGCTAATATTTATGCACCACTAGCAAATAGATTAGGTATTGGACAACTTAAGTGGGAGCTTGAGGACTATTGTTTCCGTTATCTACATCCTGAGCAATATCGTAGTATTGCAAAACTATTACAAGAACGTCGATTAGATCGCGAACAATATATTGCAGATTTTGTTGCTGAATTAAGTAGTTATTTAAAACACAATATTGACAATGTAGAAGTCTATGGACGACCAAAACACATCTATAGTATTTGGCGAAAAATGCAAAAAAAGCACTTAGAGTTCAGTGATTTATATGATGTTCGTGCTGTACGTATTATTGTACAAAAATTACAAGACTGTTATTCTGCTCTCGGTATTGTCCATACTCATTTCAAACATATCCCTAAAGAATTCGATGATTATGTTGCAAATCCAAAACCCAATGGCTATCAATCTATCCATACTGTTGTATTAGGACAAGGTGGAAAGCCTATTGAAGTCCAAATACGCACACAGCAAATGCATGATGATGCAGAACTTGGTGTCGCTGCACATTGGAAATATAAAGAAGGTGCTGTAGGTGGACGCTCTGGTTATGAAGAAAAAATTGCTTGGTTACGCAAATTACTTGCATGGCAAGATGATATTACCGATTCAGGTGAAATTATGGCAGAAATGCGTAGTCAGGTATTTGATGATCGTGTTTATGTCTTTACTCCTAAAGGAGAAGTTGTTGACCTCCCAACAGGCTCAACACCGTTAGATTTTGCTTATAGTATTCATAGCGAAATTGGTCACCGTTGTATTGGCGCTAAAGTAGGAGGAAGAATTGTACCGTTCACCTACCAGCTTCAAATGGGTGATCAAATTGATATCATTACACAAAAAAATCCTAACCCTAGTCGAGATTGGCTGAATCCAAATCTTGGTTTCACACATACTGCAAAAGCAAGAGCCAAAATTCATGCTTGGTTTAAAAAGCAAGATCGAGATAAAAATATTCCAGCAGGTAAGGATATGTTGGATAACGAAATCGCGCGTTTAAACATTACTCTAAAACAAATAGAGCAACATGCATTACCACGCTATAACCTAAAAAATTTAGAGGATTTATATGCAGGTTTAGGTGGTGGAGATATTCGCCTTAACCACTTAATGAATTTCTTGCAAAATAAACTGATTAAAACAACTGCACAAGAAGTTGATGAAGAAATATTACGCCATGTCACAAGTAAAAGTGCGGCAAATAATCAACAAAAAGAGAAACCAAAAGGTTACGTGATTGTTGAGGGTGTAGGTAACTTGATGCATCATATTGCACGCTGTTGCCAACCTATTCCTGGCGATCACATCATGGGCTATATTACGATGGGAAGAGGTATTTCAATCCACCGTAGTGATTGTGAGCAATTCCTTGAACTACAAAATGCTCATCCTGAACGTGTAGTAGAATCTGTTTGGGGAGAAAATTATGCAAGTGGCTTTAAAATTAGTATTCGAGTTGTAGCCAGCGATCGTAATGGACTTTTACGTGATATTACAACAGTATTAGCAAACGATAAAATTAGCGTACTTGGTGTATCTAGTCGGACAGATACTAAAAAACAAGTAGCAACAATTGATATGGAAATTGAGCTGAATAATGTACAAATTTTAAGTAAAATTCTGACTCGATTAGCAAAATTAGAAGATGTCATTGAAGCTAAACGCCTCTAATGCATCAACCTGAGGATAACAAAAATGTATAAAACAACAGGTCTTACTCATTTAATCAAAGCTACGGGCTACTCACTTAAGGGATTAAAAAGTGCGGTCAAATTTGAAACAGCTTTTCGCCATGAGCTTTTTGCGGCTTTATTTCTTGTGCCACTTGCATTTTGGTTAGCCGAAAATGGCATTGAAATCGCAATCATGCTCGGTTCATTACTATTAGTACTCGCGTTTGAATTAGTCAATAGTGCTATCGAATCAGTAGTTGATCGAGTTGGGCTAGAACATCATGAATTGTCAGGTAGAGCAAAAGATTTTGGTTCTGCTGCGGTGTTCATTGCAATGATGAATGTATTAGTTGTTTGGGCGGCTGTATTAATTTATTAAACAAAATGAACAAGAATTATAAAAAATAAGGTGTTCAAAAACACCTTATTTTTCTATTTGTTTTATTTCAAATGCTTTTAATGCACCATAAAAGATGAGAATCAGGAAAAAATAAAATACATTGCCAGAATTATGAGTGAAAAAGCTTTGGCTAATACAATAAAACATTGTTGAGATGATATGAACTATACCAAGCAAGGCTATCGTTTTCTGTTCTAAGAAAGCTGTCTTTAAGTGTTGCATAAAATGATAGAGCGGCACAAGAAATATACACAACAGAGATAATAGTCCTAAGCTTCCTCGCTTTGATAAATCATCCAAATATTGATTATGAGCATGCTCGAACTGTCCTGCAAATGAGCTAATAACCCCCAACTCCACTTGCTTTTTTCTTTCTGTATTCGTTCCTTCACTCCCCCAACCTAATATTGGTTTTTCTTTTGCCATCAATAAAGCACTTTTCCACATGTCAAAACGTGCCCCAACGGATGTACTACTATTATTTTCGACAAAATACGCCGTAATTTCCTCTTCAGCCTCATATACTCTCTGCATTACTTTTAACTGAGGCAGCATCGCAACACTCACTATTGCGATGAGTACTGTGGCAATAAAACTTACTATAAATTTTGTTGATAAACTCTGCCTAAAACAATATAGGATTAATGGTATTACAATAGGTAGTCCAATCCAGCCACCTCTTGCTGTGGATAAAAAGCTGCCCAAAATAGCCGCTAACATGGCAAAAAGGGATAAAAGCATGACAAAATATTTTTTATGCGCCCAAAAATATAAACTTGTTACTAAAGAAAACATACTTAAACTCATTGCAATATCACCCCCTTGAATTTGTAACAATCTAGGTGAATATGCAGCAGCACTCTTTAGAATAAAACTATCATAAAATGCAACAAGACCTGCGATAGCAGCACCAGCAGGAATACTGAGTATAATTGTCTTAAAATTAACTGGGTAATGACTAAATAAAAGTAATAAAGGTAAAAAAAGCAGTACACGAACAGGGTTATCAAGTTCCTTCAATCTACCATCATGTACAATAAAAGAAAGTAAAAATAAACTAAAATAAACTATATAGCTTAACATCAGTGCTTTATCTGATGCGGAAATAACCCATATCTTTTTTCTAAGGAAAAAAGTAATGAAATAAATAAGCCCTATAATAATGAAAAAGGTAGGGGCAATATTATGTCCGCCTTTAACACTTAAGATAAATAGAAAAAATAGGCTTACACCAAAATTAACAAATAACAATATAGTTTTCTTTTTTGTTAATATCATTACTACTCCATATTAACTTATTGAATAAATAGTTAAAAAAAACCGCACATTAAAAGTGCGGTTATATTTTTTATTAGATCTTATAATACATCAACACAATTTAAATCTTCAAAAGATTGCTCTAAACGCTTGGACATTGACTCTTCCATTTTACGTAACCAAACACGTGGGTCATAGTATTTTTTATTTGGTGAATCTGGTCCTTCTGGATTACCCAACTGACCTTGTAAATAATCTTTATTAGCATTATAGAATTTTAAGATACCTTCCCAAGATGCCCATTGTGTATCAGTGTCAATATTCATTTTGATTGCACCATAGCTAATCGCTTCACGAATTTCTTCGCGGCTTGAGCCTGAACCACCATGGAACACAAAATCTAATGATTTAGCAGGTAAATTACGTTCTTTAGAAACAAACTCTTGTGAAGCACCTAAAATAGATGGTTTCAATTTCACATTACCTGGTTTATAAACACCGTGTACATTACCAAATGCTGCTGCGATTGTGAAACGTGGGCTAACTGGATTTAATTGATCATAAACAAACAACACATCTTCAGGTTGTGTATAAAGTTTAGATTCATCAACATCTGAATTATCTACACCATCTTCTTCACCACCAGTAATACCAATTTCAATCTCAAGTGTCATCCCCATCTTATCCATACGAGCTAGATACTCACGGCAAATAGCCATATTTTCTTCCATTGGCTCTTCAGAAAGATCGATCATATGAGATGAGAATAACGGTTTACCTGTTTCAGCAAAATGCTTCTCACCTGCATCAAGCAAACCATCAATCCAAGGTAATAATTTTTTTGCTGCATGGTCAGTATGAAGGATAACAGGAATACCATATTCTTCAGCTAATTGATGGACATGTTTTGCACCAGCAATAGCGCCTAATACATCTGTACGCGCCCCACTTGTCGGTTTTAAACCTTTACCTGCATAGAACTGAGCACCACCATTTGAAAACTGAATAATAACAGGCGCTTTAACACGAGCAGCTGTTTCTAATACTGCATTTACTGAATCAGAACCAACGCAGTTTACTGCCGGGATTGCAAAATTATTTTCTTTTGCATAAGCAAAGATTTTTTGTACATCATCACCAGTCACCACACCTGGTTTTACAAGATCTAATAGTTTAGCCATTTTTCTGCTTCCTTTTTATGTTGTTATAAGGTGTTTAACTCACCATTTTATAATCATTATTTTATGATGATGTTTTTTTTCACATCATCATAATATCTTCAATTATAGCCTGAATTAACTTTTTGCACGTTTTTCTAAAATCTCAACCGCAGGTAACACTTTACCTTCTACAAACTCTAAGAATGCACCACCACCAGTCGAAATATAAGAGATTTTATCTTTGATACCAAATAAATCAATTGCTGCTAAAGTATCGCCACCACCTGCAATAGAGAATCCTTCACTATTTGCAATGGCGTGAGAAATAATTTCGGTTCCTTTACGGAAATTAGGGAACTCAAATACACCTACTGGACCATTCCAAAGAATAGTTTTTGCATTTTTAATAATTTCAGCGAGCTGTTCTGCTGATTTATCACCAATATCAAAAATAGACTCGTTATCTTGTACTT
This sequence comes from Pasteurella canis, assembly GCF_020810675.1. Lineage (GTDB taxonomy): Bacteria > Pseudomonadota > Gammaproteobacteria > Enterobacterales > Pasteurellaceae > Pasteurella > Pasteurella canis. The sequence continues at coordinate 2,084,907 of NZ_CP085871.1, read as the reverse complement.
CTGTAACAGCTTTTTCTACTGCGGAGGCTGTTTCAGAAAATTCAGTACCAACACGTACATCAACTGGAACAGGAATATCTGTACTTGCTGCTAAATTTTTTGCCACAGGAATTAAATCTTCTTCATAAAGTGATTTACCTACATTATGACCTGCTGCCGCAATGAAAGTATTCGCAATACCACCGCCTACAATGATTTGGTCTGCAATTTTTGATAACGAATTTAATACTTCTAATTTAGTCGATACTTTTGAGCCACCAACGATTGCTACCATTGGGCGAGCAGGCTCTTTTAATGCTTTACCTAATGCATCTAATTCTGCTGCAAGTAATGGACCTGCACAAGCGACTGGCGCATACTCTGCGACACCATAAGTTGATGCTTGAGCTCGGTGCGCTGTACCAAATGCATCCATCACAAACACATCACAAAGGGCTGCATATTTTTTACCTAATTCAGGATCATTTTTCTTCTCACCTTTATTAATGCGAACGTTTTCTAATACAACGATTTCACCTTCTTTGACATCAACACCATCTAAATAATCACGTACTAAACGAACTGGCACGTCTAAATGTGTATTCAAGTAATCAACAACAGGTTTCAAAGAATTTGCTTCGTCAAACTCACCTTCTGTCGGACGACCCAAATGCGAAGTGACCATCACTTTAGCACCTTTTGCTAAAGCAAGTTTTAAAGTTGGAATAGTTGCACGAATACGTGCATCAGAAGTCACTTTACCATCTTTTACTGGCACATTTAGATCAGCACGAATAAACACACGTTTACCTGCTAAATCTAAGTCTGTCATTTTGATTACTGACATATCTTATCCTCTTTATTAGTTAAATTAAAATTTTGAAAAAACTACTAATAGTATACCCCTTTATAACTAGAGTGTAACTGCGTTAGATCAAACATTTTTCATTATTTAATAAATAAAAATTAATATCCTGTTCGGCTTCTTGGACAATCAATTACTTTCCAATTCAAATCATAACAAATAAATAATTCATTGCGACTTGCGCCTAAATATGCATTTTTTAATTGCTGGTTATTTTTACGTAACCATTGAAATAATTCATTACGGCTAAGTGCATAATTCGGCAACTTTAAAGTGCGGTACAATTCATGTTGTTTTTCAAAATAATCTTTTGCATGCGTAAAGGCACAAGCGCCATGCTTTTCCCATTCACCTTGTAATAAGTTTGCACTTGGTGATTCAGGTAAATATTGCTCAATGATCTCTTGTGGTACAATAGGCAAATCACCTTGACAAAAACGAGGTTGATCAGAAACTCGTCTAGCACGTTCATTTTGCGGCCAAAGCCCATGAATTACCCAACCAAATTGTTGTGTCAGACCACATTGATATTGTAAAGAATTAGGTAAGTTCTCACCATAACGTTGACGCTGTTTGTCACAGAAAGCTGGAGACCAAGACAGTACAAAAGTATAGTAATCTGTAGGCGCATTCGCATTTTGCCCTATAGGATCATTTTTCATGACATAGTCATAATTGCGATCAACAATAATTCCAACAGCTTGTTTTTGTTTAGAAAAATAATACCAACCTGATAATAAAAATATAAAAAAACAAACGACAAAGATAGAAAGCTGTAGTGTTTTTTTCTCGTTCATAAAATTCCTACTTCACTTTTAGATTGTATTCATTATAATCTGACGCCTTCACTTTAACATAGCAATAGCAAAGGACAAAGATAATGGCACTTTTAATCACAGACAAATGTACAAATTGCGACATGTGTGAGCCAGAATGTCCAAATCAGGCTATTTCAATGGGTGAAGAAATTTATATTATAGATCCTACCTTATGTACAGAATGTGTCGGGCACTATGATATCCCCACTTGCCAAAAAGTTTGCCCAATCAATAACTGCATTATTACAGATCCAGAGCACATTGAAAGCAACGAACAACTGTGGGAACGCTTCGTTATGATTCATCACGCAGATAAGTTGTAATCTGTAGCGAAATACTATGGCCTATCCACTCCCCACACTACTGAGAGCTAAAAACGTAGTAAGATACAACCCAATTTATATACTATAGTGAGCACTACTCAACTGTTACTGCTTTAGCTAAATTTCTTGGTTGGTCTACATCTGCCCCTTTTATCAATGCGACATAATAAGCTAACAGTTGCAGAGGAACAATATAAAAAATAGGGGCTATTAACGCATTCACTTTTGGCATACTCATAATTTTCATTCCTTCGCCTGCTGAAAAACCTGCTTGGTCATCTGTAAAAATATAAAGTTGTCCTCCACGAGCACGAACTTCTTCAATATTTGATTTCACTTTTTCCAATAGTTCATTACTCGGTGCAATAATAATCACTGGCATATTTTTATCAACTAAAGCTAATGGTCCATGTTTTAATTCACCCGCAGCATACGCCTCAGCATGAATATAAGAAATTTCTTTTAGTTTTAAAGCCGCCTCTAACATAATAGGATAGTACTCGCCACGTCCTAAAAATAAGACATGTTGTTTTTCAACGAAATCTTGTGCTAAGTTTTCAATTTCAGGTGCAAGTGCTAATACATTCTCAATTTCTGTTGGTAATAACTTTAACGCTTGCACAATATCCTGTTCTTGTTGAGTTAAAAGTGATCCCTTGGCTTTACCAACTGCACTCACTAATGTTAGCAAGTTCACTAATTGAGTAGTAAAAGCTTTTGTTGATGCTACGCCAATTTCAACACCAGCATGTGTCATAAAAGCAAAATCAGATTCTCTTACTAATGTAGATCCTGCAACATTACAAATCGTTATAGCGCCTAAATAGTCCTTCGTTTTAGCTAAACGTAATGCTGCAAGCGTATCTGCTGTTTCACCTGATTGTGATAATGTAATAAATAAGCTGTTATGGCGAGTGATGGATTGGCGATAACGAAACTCAGAAGCAATTTCAACATCACAGCTCACGCCAGCTAATTCTTCACACCAATAGCGAGCTACCATTCCAGCATGATAAGACGTACCACAAGCAACAATTTGAATATGTTCAACTTTTTCTAACAAAGCGGTTATATTATGCCCAATACTGTCTAATAAAATATGATCGTGACTTATTCGACCAGCCATTGTGTTAATTAGTGCGGTAGGTTGTTCAAAAATTTCCTTTTGCATGAAATGGCGAAACTCGCCTTTTTCAACAGCTTCACTAGTAAAAATAATATGCTGTTGCTCACGCTCAACACTTTTTCCTTCCAAATCATAAATTTGTACAGAATCTGAGGTAATTTCTGCCATATCGCCTTCTTGCAAAAAGATAAAACGCTTTGCTACGTCGACTAATGCAATTTGATCTGAAGCAAAAAAATTTTCATTATGCCCTAAACCAATGACTAACGGGCTATCTGAACATGTCGCAATGAGGTGACGTGGATTTTCACAATCCATAACCACAATAGCATAAGTGCCCTTAAGTTGCTTTACTACCGCTTGTACAGCTTGTAATAACGACATTGCAGTACGCATTTCCCATGCAACTAGATGTGCAATCACTTCAGTATCAGTTTGCGATTGAAAAAAATAACCTTTATCTTGCAACATAATACGAAGAGTCTGATAGTTTTCAATGATCCCATTATGCACAACAGCAAAGTTTTCAGACACATGAGGATGGGCATTATCTTCAGAAGGTCTGCCATGTGTAGCCCAACGAGTATGTGCGATCCCTGTTCCACCACGTAACGGATGCATCATAATCGCCTGTTCTAACGCATTTACTTTGCCTAAACAGCGTAAACGTTGCAGCTGCTGTCGTTCATTAACAACGGCAATTCCAGCGGAGTCATAGCCCCTATACTCCAAACGATGTAATCCATTTACTAAAATACTCGTTATATCACGCTGCGATACAGCACCGACAATACCACACATTACGTTTTCCTCTTAAAAAATCAAATCTAACTTATTAAATTTAAATAAATTAAATGACTATATGTATTCAGTTAAAAACTTAATCACAAAGTGTCGTATATTATAGCCTTGCTGATAAAATGCAAATTAATTTAATCATTTGGAGCAATAAGAACAATAAAAAAACTCTGTGAATTATCACAGAGTTTTCAAAGTGTAAAAAGGATGACTTAATTATTTTACAGCGTCTTTCAATGCTTTACCTGCAACGAATGCTGGCACTTTAGATGCAGCAATTTTAATCTCTGCACCAGTTTGTGGGTTACGACCCGTACGTGCTTTACGTGCGTTTACTTTGAATGTACCAAAGCCGATTAATTGCACTGGTTCACCTGCTTTTAAACTACCAGAAATTGCTTCTAAAGTAGCTTCTAATGCTGCTTTAGCTTGTTTCTTATTTAAATCAGCTGCACTTGCAATTGCATCGATTAAGTCCGTTTTATTCATAAATAAATACCTTCTACTTTATTCAAATTTTAAGGAAAAACACGGTGTGTTTCCAATAACTATCATCACTGTGACTACAGCAATATCAAGCTTAATCTAAGTTGGTAATAAAACAAAGCAAGATTTTTAAAAATTGTAATAAACATCACATTATTGCTCGTTTTTTATACCAATATTGGAGATTCCACTCTCTCTCAGCTCACTTTTTAAGCTTAATATCAGAGATATATCACGCTCATCATATTCTTTTAAACTACGATATATCTGCCATTGTACATCTAATTCCTGTTGTATATCCTCACTTTCTTTTAACTCATTTTCAGTCAATTCGCGATCATTTTTTGTTTCTAATAATGTAGAAACTGTCTGCAAAGAAAGCTGACTTAATTTAATTGCTTGCTCTAACGTTGCGCCAGCAATAATAGCGTGTAATAACTCTGATAACCCTTCACAAGCATCAATTGCAGGCAACACTCCATAAAAGGTGTAATCATTTACATCGGGAATAATTTGTTCTAACTTTTCCAATTGATTTTCAAAGTTAATTTTTGCTCCTTTAACAGTTAAATATTCCCATACTAAATTAAGAATATTCTGATAAGCTTTAGCCTTATCATCTTGTTGAGTCATTTGGCAAAACAATTGAAAATTAGGTAACATACGCTCACATAGGCAAGCCATAAAAGTGACATGTTGCCAAACTTCGAGGTTTTCTAAACGTTTGTGAATTGGATTTCTCATGATTTTACTGCTCTTCATTATTTATGATATTGCTTCGAATATTGATGAATTGCATCAACAAAAACTTTAGGGCTATTCTCTGGGACGTCTTGATGAATACCATGACCTAAATTAAATACATGACCACTACCTTGTCCAAAATCAGCTAAAATCGACCGCACTTCTTGTTCAATACGTGCTGGAGAAGCATATAATACTGATGGATCCATATTACCTTGTAATGCTACTTTGTGTCCAATTCGCTCTCTAGCTTGTACAAGACTCACTGTCCAATCTAAACCAACTGCATCACATCCCGTTTCTGCCATTGCTTCTAGCCACAAACCACCACCTTTAGTAAATAATGTCACAGGCACTTTACGTCCTTCATTTTCCCGTATTAAACCATCAACAATCTTGTGCATATACTGTAATGAGCAGTCTAAGTATTCACGATGACCTAACACCCCACCCCAAGTATCGAAAATCATCACAGACTGTGCACCAGCTTTGATTTGTGCATTGAGATATAACATAACAGCATCCGCTAGCTTATTAAGTAATTGATGTAATAATTGTGGGTCGGTATACATCATTTTCTTAATTTTAGTAAAGGCTTTACTACTACCACCTTCAACCATATAAGTAGCAAGTGTCCAAGGACTACCAGAAAAACCGATCAAGGGTACTTCGCCTTTTAATTCACGGCGAATAGTACGTACAGCGTTCATGACATATTGCAATTCACATTCAGGATCAGGAATTGGCAAATTTAGCACCGCGCTTTTACTGTCAATTGGATAAGCAAATTTAGGTCCCTCCCCGACACCAAAACTTAACCCCAATCCCATCGCATCAGGAATAGTTAAAATATCAGAAAATAAAATAGCCGCATCAAGTTGATAACGACGCAACGGTTGTAAAGTCACCTCACAAGCCAGATCTGCATTACGGCATAAAGACATAAAATCACCAGCTATTGCACGTGTTTCTTTATACTCAGGCAAATAACGTCCAGCTTGCCGCATCATCCAAACAGGTGTCATATCCACAGGCTCTCGTAATAATGCACGCAAATAACGATCATTTTTCAATGCTGTCATTTTATTTTCCTTTCTTCTTCTGCACACAATGCTAATGTATGCTCAATTAATTTCAATGCAATTGTTCCTCTTGGAGGAAGCTCTGGCAAATTAGAATCATAACGAAACCATTTTGCATCACAAATCTCTGCTTCTTGCAAACAAATTTCTCCACTTTCGTAATCAGCTAAAAAGCCAATCATTGCTGAATTCGGAAATGCCCAAGGCTGACTACCAAAATAACGTAGATTATTAATTGTAATCCCTGTTTCTTCAAACACTTCTCGATGTACGGCTTGCTCAAAAGTTTCACCCACTTCGACAAATCCAGCGAGTGTAGTATAAATACCACCTTTATGGCGTAAATGATTAGCCAATAAAATCTCACTGCCGCGGCGTATAGCTACAATAATACAAGGATGAATTACAGGATAAATACAATATTTACAATGATTATTTTGACACTCTACTGCCCATTCACTAGGCGAAATTTGTGTTGGAGAACCACATTTACCACAAAATTTGTGTGTATTTAAAAAGTAATTAAGCTCAACTCCACGACTTAATAAATTAAACACATCTTCTGGTAAAAAAAGTAGGTCACGTAAAGAAAAATACTCTCTTGAATCAGATAATCTTTCCTCAACCAAATAAACGGGATGCTGCTCTAACTCACCTATTACTCTTGCTTTTAATCCTTGTAGCCCCAAGTCAATTGCTCTTCCTTTTGGTAATTGGCCATTGATAAGGTGCAAAGACGAACCTTGTGTTAATAACCAAAAACCAGTGTCATCTGGTTGAATTAATTTCATATAAACTCATAAAATTTTGAAAAACTGACCGCACTTTAGCGATTTTAATTGAATAAAGTATAACCATTATAAAAGGAATTTTATGATTTAGCGAACAAAAAACCCCGAACATCCGCTCGGGGTTTTTTAGTTAATAACGCTGATTGTTTATGCTTCGTCAGTTTCAACCATATTTAACATTTCAGCTAAACTTGCACTTGCATCTTCTGAAGTCATCACAAACTCTGCTGCAATTTCTTCTTCATCTGCTGCTGATAGCTTAACAGGTATATCGTCAGACATCACAACTTTTTTCTGACGATTTTGATGGTAAGCAAAACCTGTACCCGCTGGGATTAAACGACCAACAATGACGTTCTCTTTCAAGCCACGTAATTCATCACGTTTACCCGCAACTGCAGCTTCAGTTAACACACGTGTTGTTTCTTGGAATGATGCTGCAGAGATAAATGACTCAGTTGCAAGAGATGCTTTGGTAATACCAAGCAATTCACGTTCAAATTCAACTAATGGTTTACCTTCTGCTTCACGCTTACGATTCACGATCTTAATACGTGCAACCTCAACTTGCTCACCCTCTAAGAATTCAGAGTCATAAGCTTTAGTGATGATTGCTTTACGTAACATCTGACGCACAATAACTTCGATGTGTTTATCGTTAATTTTTACCCCTTGCAAGCGGTAAACTTCTTGTACTTCATTAACGATATAATCAGTTACTGCATGAACACCACGTAAACGTAAGATATCATGTGGCGTTTCTGCACCATCAGAAATCAAGTCACCACGCTCAACCATCTCGCCTTCAAATACGTTGAGCTGACGCCATTTAGGAATCATTTCTTCGTAAGTTTCGCCTTCTACTGGTGTAATTAATAAACGACGTTTACCTTTCGTTTCTTTACCGAATGACACAATACCTGAAATTTCTGCCAAAATTGCAGGTTCTTTCGGTTTACGTGCTTCAAATAAATCAGCAACACGAGGAAGACCACCAGTAATATCTTTCGTTCCTACAGATTCTTGTGGAATACGTGCTAATGGATCACCGATATGTACTTCAGCACTATCATCTAAAGTTACGATAGCTTTACCTGGCAAGAAATACTGTGCAACTACATCTGTGCCTGGAATCAAAATATCATTACCTTTTGCATCAACAAGCTTAATTGCTGGGCGTAAATCTTTACCTGCAGTAGCACGTTCACCTACATCTTGCACAACGATTGATGACAGTCCTGTTAATTCATCTGTTTGACGTGTGACTGTTAAACCATCGATAATATCTACAAATTTAACGAAACCACTTACCTCAGAAACAACTGGCATAGTATGTGGATCCCAGTTCGCAACAGTTTCACCTGCACTAACTTCCTGACCATCCGCTTTGCTTAAAATCGCACCATAAGGGACTTTATAATGCTCTTTCGTACGACCAAATGCATCAATAATCGTCAACTCAGTATTACGTGAAGTTAATACTAGCTTACCTTCATTGTTAGTAACGAATTTCACATTTGCTAAACGTAACGTACCTGCATTTTTTACTTGAACACTAGATTCTTTTGCTGCTGCAGATGCCGCACCACCGATATGGAACGTACGCATTGTTAACTGTGTACCTGGCTCACCGATTGACTGTGCTGCAATAACCCCTACAGCCTCACCTTGGTTAATCAAGTGACCACGCGCTAAATCACGACCATAACATTTAGCACATACGCCGAAATCTGTATTACAAGTTACAACTGAACGTACTTTAATACTGTCGACCGAGTTTTCATCGATCACATCACATAATTTCTCATCTAATAAAGTATTACGTGGAATTAATACATCTTCTGTACCAGGTTTTAATACGTCTTCTGCAACCACACGACCTAATACGCGATCACGTAATGCTTCTTTAACATCACCACCTTCAATTAATGGTGTCATGATGATACCTTCGTGTGTACCACAATCATCTTCAACAATTACTAAGTCTTGTGCAACATCAACTAAACGACGAGTTAAGTAACCTGAGTTTGCTGTTTTCAATGCAGTATCCGCAAGACCTTTACGTGCACCATGTGTTGAAATAAAGTACTGTAATACGTTTAGACCTTCACGGAAGTTTGCCGTAATTGGCGTTTCGATGATCGAACCATCTGGACGAGCCATTAGACCACGCATACCTGCTAACTGACGAATCTGTGCCGCAGAACCACGAGCACCAGAGTCCGCCATCATGAAGATGCTATTAAAGGATGCCTGCTTCTCTGGATTGCCTTCACGGTTAATTACTTCTTCTGTAGACAAGTTTTCCATCATCGCTTTAGCAACACGTTCGTTTGCAGCAGCCCAAATATCGATCACTTTGTTATAACGCTCACCAGTAGTAACTAAACCTGATTGGAACTGCTCTTGAATTTCTGCTACCTCTTCTTCTGCTGCAGAGATAATTTCGTATTTCTTCGCAGGTATCACCATGTCATCAATACCGACAGATGAACCAGAACGAGCTGCATACGCAAAACCTGTATACATAATTTGGTCAGCGAAAAGCACACTTGGCTTCATACCTAAGCGACGGTAGCTCTCGTTGATTAACTTGGAAATTGCCTTTTTACCTAATGTTTGGTTAAACAAGCTAAATGGCATACCTTTTGGTGCAATCATCCAAAGAATCGCACGACCAATCGTAGTATCTACTAAGTGAGTTTTAGACTCAAACTCGCCTGCTGCGTTTTTCACATATTCTGTGATACGTACTTTTACGCGAGAATGTAATTCAGCTTGACCTGTACGATACGCTTTCTCCGCTTCACGAGGGTCTTGCAACAACATTCCTTCGCCTTTACCGTTCACTTTGTCACGCGTCATATAGTAAAGACCTAATACAACGTCTTGTGATGGAACAATAATAGGTTCACCGTTTGCTGGTGATAAAATGTTATTGGTTGACATCATTAACGCACGTGCTTCTAACTGTGCTTCTAATGTCAGTGGTACGTGAACCGCCATTTGGTCGCCATCGAAGTCTGCGTTGAACGCCGCACAAACTAGTGGGTGTAACTGGATCGCTTTACCTTCGATCAATAATGGTTCAAATGCTTGAATACCTAAACGGTGCAATGTTGGTGCACGGTTTAACAAAATTGGGTGTTCACGAATAACATCCGCTAAAATATCCCATACGATCGCATCTTCGCGTTCAACCATTTTCTTCGCAGCTTTAATCGTTGAAGCAAAACCACGACTCTCTAATTTTGCATAGATAAATGGACGGAACAATTCCAACGCCATTTTCTTCGGTAAACCACATTGATGTAGGTGTAAGTATGGACCTACTGTGATTACAGAACGACCTGAGTAGTCAACACGTTTACCTAATAAGTTTTGACGGAAACGACCTTGTTTGCCCTTGATCATATCCGCAAGTGATTTTAATGGACGACGGTTAGAACCCGTAATTGCACGACCACGACGACCATTATCTAATAACGCATCGACAGATTCTTGTAACATACGTTTTTCATTACGCACGATAATGTCTGGTGCGATTAAGTCTAAAAGACGTTTTAAACGGTTGTTACGGTTAATCACACGACGGTATAAGTCGTTCAGATCTGACGTTGCAAAACGACCACCATCAAGTGGTACTAATGGGCGTAAATCTGGTGGTAATACTGGTAATACAGTCATCACCATCCACTCTGGTTTGTTACCAGATTGAATAAATGCTTCTAAAAGTTTTAAACGTTTCGTGATTTTCTTACGTTTAGTTTCTGAGTTAGTTTCTTGTAATTCTTCACGTAAGTTTTCACACTCCTGAGGCAGGTCCATATCGCGCAATAAAGCTTGAATTGCCTCTGCACCCATTTTTGCTTCGAACTCATCACCCCAGCGATCTTCTGCATCTAAATATTGCTCTTCAGTCAATAACTGACCTTTCTCTAAATCAGTCATTCCTGGCTCAATCACAATATATGATTCGAAATATAAAACACGTTCAATATCACGTAATGGCATATCAAGCAATAAACCAATACGGGATGGTAGTGATTTCAAAAACCAAATATGTGCAACAGGTGAAGCAAGCTCAATATGCCCCATACGCTCACGACGCACTTTAGTTTGCGTTACTTCAACACCACATTTTTCACAAATCACTCCACGATGTTTTAAACGTTTATATTTACCACATAAACATTCATAATCTTTTACTGGACCAAAGATACGGGCACAGAAAAGACCATCACGTTCTGGTTTGAATGTGCGGTAGTTAATGGTTTCAGGCTTTTTAACTTCACCGAATGACCAAGAACGGATCATATCCGGTGATGCTAAACCAATTTTGATCACATCAAAATCTTCACTCGTTTTTGATTGTGCTTTTAAAAACTTAACTAAGTCTTTCACAGATTTGCTCCTGTCGGAGTTAAACTTATTCAAGTGCGGTTGAAATGTTGAAAATTTTCACCGCACTTGAGCGTACATTGCTTTACACCAAGCTTGGGTTATGATTTCAGATTAATCTTCATCTAAATCAATGTTGATACCAAGCGAGCGAATTTCTTTCATAATGACGTTGAAAGATTCTGGTGTGCCTGGATCCATTTGATGCGTGCCACCCACGATGTTTTTGTACATCTTCGTACGACCATTCACATCATCGGATTTCACTGTCAACATCTCTTGTAAGGTATAAGCTGCACCATATGCTTCAAGTGCCCACACCTCCATTTCACCGAAACGCTGACCACCGAATTGTGCTTTACCACCCAATGGTTGTTGTGTTACCAAGCTATAAGAACCTGTTGAACGAGCATGCATTTTGTCGTCAACTAAGTGGTTCAACTTGAGCATATACATGTAACCTACTGTTACTGGACGCTCAAATTTCTCACCAGTACGGCCATCAAATAAAGTAATTTGACCTGAGGTTGGTAAACCACCTAACTCTAATAAGCCTTTGATTTCGCTTTCATGTGCACCATCAAATACTGGGGTAGCAAGCGGTAAACCTTTACGTAAGTTTTGTGCTAAACGCATCACCTCTTCATCAGTAAAAGTACTTAAATCGACTTTTTGAGAGCCGTGACCCAAGTCGTATGCTTTTTGCATATATTCACGCAATTTTGCCACTTCTTGTTGTTGTTTGATCATTGCATTGATCTTCTCACCAATACCTTTCGCCGCTAAACCTAAGTGAGTTTCTAAGATCTGGCCGATGTTCATACGTGATGGAACACCCAGTGGATTCAACACAATATCAACAGGCTGGCCGTTTTCATCATACGGCATGTCTTCTACAGGGTTAATTTTTGAGATAACCCCTTTGTTACCATGACGCCCTGCCATTTTATCGCCTGGTTGAATCTGACGTTTCACCGCAAGATACACTTTCACTACTTTCAATACGCCAGGTGCTAAATCATCACCTTGAATGATTTTACCACGCTGGATTTCTAACTTACGCTCAAACTCTTTGCGTAATTCTTCATATTGTTCAGCAAGCTGTTCTAACTGATTTTGTTGCGACTCATCATTTAATGACTGCTCTAACCATTTAGTGCGGTCTAATTTATCTAAGTTTTTAGCATCGAAACCACCCGCAATGAGAAGGCTACGAACACGTGTAAACAAACCTGCTTCAAGGATTTCTAATTCTTCCACAAGGTCTTTTTTCGCTTGTTTTAATTGCATTTCTTCAATTTCAAGCGCACGTTTGTCTTTTTCTACGCCATCGCGAGTGAAGACTTGAACGTCAATAACGGTACCCGATACGCTATTTGGTACACGTAATGAAGAATCTTTTACATCAGATGCCTTTTCACCAAAGATTGCACGTAGTAATTTTTCTTCAGGAGTTAATTGTGTCTCGCCTTTTGGAGTCACTTTACCTACAAGAATATCGCCACCTTTTACTTCCGCACCAATGTAAACAATACCAGATTCATCAAGTTTACTTAATGCTGCTTCACCTACGTTTGGAATATCCGCTGTTATTTCTTCTGAGCCTAATTTAGTATCACGTGCCACACAAGAAAGTTCTTGGATATGAATTGTAGTGAAACGATCTTCTTGTACAACGCGTTCAGAAACTAACATTGAGTCTTCAAAGTTATAACCATTCCAAGGCATGAACGCAACACGCATATTTTGACCAAGAGCTAACTCACCTAAATCTGTTGAAGGACCATCAGCTAACACTTCACCACGCCCAATAGGTTCACCTAATGACACACAAGGTACTTGGTTGATACAAGTATTTTGGTTTGAACGGGTATATTTTACAAGGTTATAAATATCAATACCTGCCTCACCTGGGATCGTTTCATCTTCATTGACTTTTACTACGATACGAGAAGCATCAACATATTGAATTGTACCGCCACGTTTTGCAATTACTGTTACACCAGAGTCCACTGCAACAGCTTTCTCAATACCTGTGCCGACTAATGGTTTATCCGCACGTAATGTTGGAACTGCCTGACGTTGCATGTTTGCCCCCATCAAGGCACGGTTTGCATCATCATGCTCCAAGAATGGAATTAATGCTGCTGCAACAGAAACCACTTGTTGAGTTGAAACGTCCATATAATGGATTTCATCTGGACGATATAAGCCAGATTCACCATGTTCTCCACGGCATGTAACAAATGCATCAGTAAAACGTAAATCTTCATCTAAATTAGAGTTCGCCTGTGCAATCACATATTTACCTTCTTCAATCGCAGATAAATATTCAATTTCTTCTGTCACTTGACCATTTACTACTTTACGGTATGGTGTTTCTAAGAAACCATAATCGTTAGTACGGGCGTAAACTGAAAGTGAGTTGATCAAACCAATGTTTGGACCTTCAGGCGTTTCAATTGGACACACACGACCATAGTGAGTTGCGTGAACATCTCGAACTTCGAAGCCTGCACGCTCACGTGTTAAACCACCTGGACCTAATGCAGAAATACGACGTTTGTGCGTGACTTCTGACAACGGGTTGTTTTGATCCATGAACTGTGAAAGTTGTGAAGAGCCAAAAAACTCTTTCACTGCAGCAGAAATGGGTTTTGCATTGATCAAATCTTGTGGCGTAACCGCATCTAAATCTCCCAGAGATAAGCGTTCTTTTACCGCTCTTTCCACTCTTACTAAACCGATACGGAATTGATTCTCTGCCATTTCACCAACTGAGCGAATACGACGATTACCTAAATGATCGATATCATCAACTTCACCACGACCATTACGAATCTCAATTAGTTTCTTCATTACACCGATGATATCATCATTGCTTAAAATACCACTGCCAATCTCTTCATCAATACCTAAAGAACGGTTAAATTTCATACGTCCTACTGCAGATAAATCATAACGATCTGAAGAGAAGAATAGATTATCAAATAAACTTTCTGCGGCTTCTTTTGTTGGTGGCTCACCTGGGCGCATCATGCGATAAATTTCAACCAATGCACTTAAACGGTCGCTAGAAGGATCAACACGCAATGTTTCAGAAATATAAGGTCCATGATCTAAATCATTGGTAAATAAGGTTTCAATTGTTTTATAGCCTGCTTGAGATAATTTCGCTAACATTTCTAACGAAACTTCCATATTAGCAGGGCAAATTACTTCACCAGTTTCTAAATCAACATAATCTTTAGCGGCGATTTTACCAACAATATATTCTGTTGGAACTTCAACTTGAGTGACATTATCTTTTTCTAATGCACGAATATGACGTGCTGTAATGCGACGACCTCGCTCAATATAAACCTTGCCATTTGCTTCAATATCAAATGTTGCTGTTTCACCACGTAATCTTTCTGGCACTAATGTCATAAGCAACTTGTTGTCTTTAATTTCAAATACAACTTTATCAAAGAAAAGATCGAGGATTTGTTCTGTAGTGTAGTTTAATGCGCGTAAAATAATCGTTGCGGGTAATTTACGACGGCGGTCAATACGTGCATATAAGTTATCTTTTGGATCAAATTCAAAATCTAACCAAGAACCACGATAAGGAATAATACGTGCATTATATAAAACTTTACCTGAAGAATGTGTTTTACCTTTGTCAGAATCAAAGAATACACCAGGGCTACGATGCAATTGCGACACAATAACACGTTCAGTACCATTAATAACAAAAGTACCGTTATCAGTCATTAATGGAATTTCACCCATATAGACTTCTTGTTCTTTAATATCTTTGATTGTGCCTGGCGCAGCATCTTTGTCATAGCTGACTAAACGTAATTTAACACGCAATGGTGCAGCATAAGTGGTGCCACGAATTTGACATTCTCTTACATCAAATACTGGCTCCCCCAATTGATAGCTCACATATTGTAGTTCAGTATTGCCATTATTGCTGACGATTGGGAAGACAGAACGGAATGCAGCTTCTAAGCCTTGCAAACCTTCTGGGTCTCTTTGAATAAATTTATCAAAAGAGTCTAGTTGAATTGTTAATAAATAAGGTACATTTAAAACTTGTGGGCGTTTGCCAAAGTCTTTACGAATACGTTTTTTCTCGGTATATGAGTAAACCATAGGGTTCCTCTGCTGTGTTTCAGTGAACCAAACACATAATGTTGTCTAAACAAACACTATGTATGCGATGTATGTTATTAAGATACCGTTTCTAGATGACCGCACTCTGAACCTTACTTCTGATGAGCGGATACCCCAAATTATGTCAACTTAATTAATTTGAGAAAAACAGAAAAAACCAAACGGAGAAATTTATTCCTGTTTTGATAGCACAAAATGGCTGATGGAAAAACCACCAGCCATCGAGCCTTGAAAGGCTAACAAGTCAATCAAAATTATTTGATTTCTACTTGTGCGCCAGCTTCTTCTAATTCTTTCTTAAGTGCATCAGCTTCAGCTTTAGAGATGCCTTCTTTCAACACTGCTGGAGCAGACTCTACTAAGTCTTTAGCTTCTTTTAAGCCTAAACCAGTTGCACCACGTACAGCTTTGATAACTGCTACTTTGTTAGCACCTGCACCTGCAAGCACTACGTCAAATTCAGTTTTCTCTTCAGCAGCTTCTGCTGGACCTGCTGCTACTGCTACTGCCGCTGCTGCTGCAGAAACACCAAATTTTTCTTCCATCGCAGTGATTAATTCTACGATTTCAGTTACAGATTTAGAAGCAATCGCTTCAATAATTTGTTCGTTAGTTAATGACATAACAATCAATTCCTAAAGTAAAAAAGTTAAACGAGTAAAGAAGCCGCTGAATTAAGCTGCTTCTTGTAATTTGTCGCGTAATGCTGCAAGAGTGCGAACAAGCTTGCCTGCCGCAGCTTCTTTCATTGTACCCATTAAACGTGCAATTGCTTCGTCGTAAGTCGGTAATGTTGCTAAGAATTCAACATCTTGGATCTTACCTTCAAAGGCTGCACCTTTAATTTCAAACTTATCGTTTGCTTTTGCAAAATCTTTGAACAAACGTGCTGCAGCACCTGGATGTTCAGTAGAAAATGCGATAAGTGTTGGACCTACAAACGTATCTTTTAAACACTCAAAATCTGTACCTTCAACTGCGCGACGTAATAAGGTATTACGCACAACACGCATTGAAACGCCATTTTCACGAGCTGCTTTACGTAACTCAGTCATTTTATCTACTGTCACACCACGAGAATCCGCGATAACAGCTGATAGGGCACCTTTGGCTGCTTCGTTTACTTCAGCAACAATTGCTTGTTTGTCTTGAAGATTTAATGCCATTGGCTTTTAGCTCCTGAATACACTCCGATTTCTCGGACTTAAATTACCTCATATCAAAAAACAATATAAGGACGACTTCGGTGCACAGAAGCAAGAAAAATTCTTATTCTGTTCACCATCTACGTAGGATAATTAAGAAATACTTGATTTCCCCTACGGTCTTGGATGGGGCTTGAAATTGGTCAAGCACCATCAATCTTTCACCACAACTTTATATGGCAAAACTTAGGTGCAAGATTATAATCGGAGTTTCTTGTTTTGTAAATATAATTTATAAAAAATAAACGATTATGTAGAGTCTATTAGTTTTGGTATCGTAATGAAGATTAACAAACAAACTCACAAAATTATCAGCTATATTTAATGCTAGTTTAATAGGATCTTAATATGAAAATTGTGATTGCACCTGATTCTTTTAAAGAAAGTTTAACTTCACTTGAAGTCGCTAGTGCTATTGAAACAGGTTTTAAGAAAGTCTTTCCTCACGCCCAATACATTAAAGTGCCTATGGCTGATGGGGGTGAAGGTACTGTGCGATCTCTTATCGATGCAACACAAGGGAATTTGATTTCAACAGCCGTCATAGCGCCACTTGGCAATACTGTTTCGGCAACATGGGGACTATCAGGAAATAAAGATACAGCTTTCATAGAAATGGCAGCTTCCTCAGGGCTACACTTAGTACCATTTGAACAGAGAAATCCATTAAAAACAACCAGTTTTGGGACAGGGCAACTCATAAAAGCGGCACTTGAATGCGGCATAAAAAAAATCATACTAGGGATTGGTGGTAGCGCTACTAATGATGGTGGAGTTGGTATGCTACAAGCACTAGGTGGTAGGTTCTTAGATAAAGATCAAAGAGAGATCCAATTAGGAGGAGAGTCATTGCAAACACTCTCTAAGATTGATCTTACTCATCTCGATCCCCGTTTGAAAGAAATTGAAATTCAAGTTGCTTGTGATGTGACTAATCCTTTGTGTGGCCCAAATGGTGCCTCTGCTATTTTTGGACCACAAAAAGGTGCTACAGCAGAAATGGTGCAACAGCTTGATCATGCTTTACACCACTTTTCTACTATCGTAGAACAACAATATCATCTCAACATTCGAGAACAGTCGGGAAGTGGCGCTGCGGGTGGTATGGGCGCAGGTTTATTATTACTACCTAATGTTCGACTACAATCTGGTGTAGAAATTATTATCAATGCAGTTAATCTCATTAAACAAGTAGAAAATGCTGATTTAATTATTACTGGAGAAGGGAGAATGGATAGTCAAACGGCGCAAGGTAAAACGCCAGCTGGAGTCGCTAAAGTCGCAAAATACTTTAATAAACCTGTTATTGCAATTGTTGGGAGCTTAAAAGAAGACTATGAAGTGGTATATGATATTGGAATTGATGCCGTTTTTCCGATATTACATCAAGTGGAAAATTTAGATGTAACTTTAAAAAAAGGTAAAGAAAACCTAATTTCTACAGCACAAAATATTGCAAGACTTTGTCAACTAACTGTATTCAAGCAATAACTCATTATTTATGAAAAAAGACCGCACTTTATAGATATAAAAATGCGGTCTTTTTAAATTAGCTTTTATAAGTTATAGTGAAGACTGGTCAACAGCTACACCAGCACCCATTGTTGTCGAAATACTCACTTTCTTGATGAATACACCTTTAGATGTAGTCGGCTTCGCTTTAGCTAAAGCAGCTAATAACGCTTGTAAGTTTTCTTTTAGTTGTTCTTCGCTAAAGTTAACTTTACCGATTGTCGTGTGGATAATACCGTTCTTATCATTACGGTAACGAACCTGACCAGATTTTGCATTTTTTACAGCCTCTGCAACATTCGGTGTGACAGTACCAACTTTAGGGTTAGGCATTAAACCACGTGGACCTAAAATTTGACCTAATTGACCAACAACACGCATTGCATCTGGAGAAGCAATAACTACGTCGAAGTTCATTTCGCCTTTTTTCACTAACTCTGCTAAATCGTCCATACCAACTAAATCCGCACCAGCTTCTTTAGCTGCTTCTGCGTTAGCACCTTGAGTAAACACAGCAACACGTACAGAACGACCAGTACCATGTGGTAATACAGTTGCACCACGCACGTTTTGATCAGATTTACGAGGGTCGATACCTAAGTTAACAGCAACATCAACACTCTCAACGAATTTAGCTGTTGCGAATTGTTTTAATACTGCAATTGCTTCATTGATTTCATAAGCTTTAGTAGAATCTACGCCAGCTTTGATTGCTTTCATTTTTTTAGTCAATTTAGCCATCGTATTATTCCTCCACCACTAAGCCCATTGAGCGAGCTGTACCAGCGATTGATTTCATCTTAGTTTCGATAGATGCACCTGTCATATCCGCTGCTTTAGTTTCAGCAATTTGACGGATTTGATCTAAGGATACTTTACCCACTTTATCTTTGTTTGGCTTACCAGAGCCAGATTTGATACCCGCTGCTTTTTTCAATAATACTGCTGCTGGAGGTGTCTTTGTGATGAAAGTGAATGAACGGTCTGCATACACAGTGATAACAACTGGAATCGGTAAACCTTTTTCTAAGCTCTCAGTACGAGCATTGAATGCTTTACAGAATTCCATAATGTTCACACCTTGTTGACCTAATGCAGGACCAACTGGTGGTGAAGGGTTAGCCATACCAGCTGCAACTTGCAACTTAACATAGGCTTGTACTTTTTTTGCCATTTTTAGCTTCCTCTAGAATGGGTAATCACGCTATTACTAGCTCCCCTGTTTATGAAAGGCTGTATTCTAATTAAACACAGTCCAAACTTCAAGTAAAAATTACTTAAAATCACACCGCACTTATCTATCAGAATTGATCAATAAGCAAGGTTAAAAATTAATTTGTTTTCTCAACTTGACTGAATTCAAGCTCAACTGGTGTCGCACGCCCAAAAATAGATACAGACACTTTTAATCGACCTTTTTCATAGTCTACTTCTTCTACAGTGCCATTAAAGTCTGCAAATGGACCTTCTGTAACGCGGACTTCTTCACCAGGTTGGAACTCTTTTCTGTGACGAGGTTTTTCAGAGCTTTCTTGTAAGCGATTTAAAATTCTATCTGCTTCACGCTGTGAAATTGGCGCAGGTTTATCCGCTGTACCACCAATAAATCCCATTACACGTGGAACACTACGAACAAGGTGCCAAGTTTCATCGTTCATTTCCATTTGTACTAACACATAGCCTGGGAAAAATTTACGTTCACTTTTACGTCTTTTTCCTGCTACATTTTCAACAACCTCTTCTGTTGGAACGAGAACCTCACCAAATTGCTCTTCCATTTGATGTAATTTAATGTACTCACGTAAAGTTGCTGCTACACGCCCCTCAAAACCTGAAAAGGCCTGTAACACATACCAACGTTTTTTTGGTGCTGAATCTGTCATATTAGAACCTCAAATCTGTTAAGAACGTAATTAATGCAACGATAACTGAATCTAATCCCCATAAAATTAATGAAACAAGGATTGTGACACCTGCGACGATAAAAGTCGTCTGTGTTGCTTCTTGACGTGAAGGCCATACAATTTTTCTTAATTCAATTTTTGACTCACTGAAAAAATGACGTGCATTTACACCTTGATTTGTAAATGCTGCAATTCCTAATGCGACAAGCAATAAAACAACTACACCAACAACACGAATTGGAGTAGAAAGTTGTTCTTCAAGATAAATATTACCTAATGCTGCTCCCACGATGAGAACTAAGACTAAAAACCATAAAAAGCCATTTAAGCCTTTTGACTTTAAGCCATCATCTTCGAGCGTATTTTTCTTTTTCTCAATTTCTAACGCCATAATTTATTAATCCATTACTTAATATAAAAAATAGGGATTCACTTCTGAACGCGTGATTGTAGCACTTTATTTTAAACTTGCATATTAAAATTACAGCAGAAAAATCACTTTTTAAATCAATCTAGGTAACAAGTATTACTCTCTAAATAATCATATTTAGAATTCCTTAGTACAATGTTCAACCATAAAAAAAGGCGTAATAAAATACGCCTTCTTTCTGTTTTGCTCGTTAAGCCTAATTATTTAATAATCTTAGCTACAACACCAGCACCCACTGTACGACCACCCTCACGAATCGCAAAGCGTAAACCTTGGTCCATCGCAATCGGGTGAATTAAACTTACAGTCATCTTGATGTTATCACCTGGCATTACCATCTCAACACCTTCTGGTAATTCAATTGTTCCCGTTACATCAGTTGTACGGAAATAGAACTGTGGACGGTAACCTTTGAAGAATGGAGTATGACGACCACCTTCTTCTTTTGATAACACGTAAACTTCTGATTCAAAGTCTGTGTGTGGTGTGATTGAGCCTGGCTTCGCTAATACTTGACCACGTTCGATTTCTTCACGTTTAGTACCACGTAATAAAGCACCAACGTTCTCACCCGCACGACCTTCGTCTAATAGTTTACGGAACATCTCAACACCCGTTACTGTTGTTTTTGTGGTTTCTTTAATACCAACAATTTCAACCTCTTCACCAGTACGGATAATTCCACGCTCTACACGACCTGTTACTACTGTACCACGACCTGAAATTGAGAATACGTCTTCAATTGGTAATAAGAATGGTTGGTCGATTGCACGCTCTGGCTCTGGAATGTAAGTGTCTAAGTGACCCGCTAATTCAAGAATTTTCTCTTCCCACTCTGGTACACCGTTTAATGCTTGTAACGCTGAACCACGTACGATTGGTGTATCATCACCTGGGAAATCATATTGAGATAGAAGTTCACGTACTTCCATTTCAACTAATTCTAATAACTCTTCATCATCTACCATGTCACATTTGTTTAAGAATACGATGATGTAAGGTACACCTACTTGACGACCTAAAAGAATGTGCTCACGAGTTTGTGGCATAGGACCATCAGTCGCTGCTACTACTAAAATAGCACCATCCATTTGTGCAGCACCTGTAATCATGTTTTTTACATAGTCTGCGTGTCCTGGACAGTCAACGTGTGCGTAGTGACGTGTTGCTGTATCGTATTCTACGTGTGATGTGTTGATAGTAATACCACGCGCTTTTTCTTCTGGCGCATTATCAATTTGGTCAAATGCACGAGCCGCTCCACCAAAGTGTTTTGATAATACTGTAGTGATTGCTGCTGTTAAAGTTGTTTTACCATGGTCAACGTGGCCGATTGTACCCACGTTTACGTGCGGTTTTGTACGTTCAAATTTTTCTTTAGACACGATTAAGTTTCCTCAGTAGATACCACGAGCCATTATGGCTCGTGGTTTGTTAAACAAAATTATTTTTTGCGAGCTTCAATGATTGCATCAGCAACGTTTTTCGGCGCTTCTGCATACTTCAATGGTTCCATTGAGTATGAAGCACGACCTTGAGTTTGTGAACGAAGGTCAGTTGCATAACCAAACATCTCTGAAAGTGGTACTTCTGCATTGATCTTCACAACAAATTCATTTGCTTCTTGACCGTTAACCATCGCACGACGACGGCTTAAGTCACCAATTACATCACCAACATAGTCAGGTGGTGTTTCAACTTCAACTTTCATGATTGGCTCAAGTAGCACTGGGTTTGCTTTATTAAAGGCTGCTTTAAATGCTAAAGATGCAGCTAATTTAAATGCAAGCTCAGATGAGTCAACATCATGGTATGAACCGAAGTGTAAACGTACACCTAAATCTACTACTGGATATCCTGCTAATGGACCAGATTTAAGTTGCTCCTGAATACCCTTATCAACTGCTGGAATATATTCACCTGGAATCACACCACCTTTGATTTCATTCACGAATTCATAGCCTGGACCTTCTGGCTCTAATGGGTATAAGTCAATAACAACATGACCGTATTGACCGCGACCACCAGATTGTTTTGCGTGTTTACCCTCAACATCATTAACACGAGTACGGATTGTTTCACGATAAGACACTTGTGGTTTACCGATATTCGCTTCAACTTTAAACTCACGGCGCATACGGTCAACGATAATATCTAAGTGTAACTCACCCATACCAGAGATAATAGTTTCACCTGACTCTTCATCAGTGTGAACACGGAATGAAGGGTCTTCTTGTGCAAGACGACCTAATGCGATACCCATTTTTTCTTGGTCCGCTTTAGTTTTTGGTTCAACTGCAACAGAAATTACTGGCTCTGGGAATTCCATACGCTCAAGAATGATTGGCGCATCTTGTGCACATAATGTATCACCTGTACCAACATCTTTCAAACCAATTGCAGCTGCAATGTCACCCGCACGAACTTCTTTGATCTCATCACGTTTGTTCGCATGCATCTGTACAATACGACCAAAGCGTTCACGTTTATCTTTTACGGAGTTCAATACTGTGTCACCAGAGTTAATTACACCTGAGTAAACACGGAAGAAAGTTAAGTTACCAACGAATGGGTCAGTCGCAATTTTAAATGCAAGTGCCGCAAATGGCTCTTCATCACTTGCGTGACGCTCACCTTCAGTTTCATCTGGGTTGATACCTTTAATTGCAGGGATATCTGTAGGTGCTGGTAAATAGTCGATTACTGCATCAAGCATTGCTTGAACACCTTTGTTTTTGAATGCAGAACCACAGCAAACTGGAATGATTTCACCAGCTAATACTCGTTGGCGTAAACCAGCTTTAATTTCTTCTTCAGTTAACTCTTCACCACCAAGATATTTTTCCATTAACTCTTCAGAAGATTCTGCTGCTGACTCAACTAAGTTTTGACGCCATTCTTCACAAGCATCTAACATGTCTGCTGGAATATCTTCATAGGTAAATGTCATACCTTGATCTGCTTCATTCCAGTTGATCGCTTTCATTTTCACTAAGTCAACAACACCAATAAAGCTATCTTCTGCACCGATTGGAAGTTGTAGAGGAACTGAGTTACCACCTAAACGAGTTTTGATTTGCTCAACAACACGTAGGAAGTTTGCACCAGTACGGTCCATTTTGTTTACGAACGCAATACGTGGTACTTCGTATTTGTTAGCTTGACGCCATACAGTTTCAGATTGTGGTTGAACACCACCTACTGCACAGTAAACCATTACTGCACCATCAAGAACACGCATTGAACGTTCTACTTCAATTGTGAAGTCAACGTGTCCTGGAGTATCAATTACGTTGATACGGTGTTGTGGATATTGTTGAGACATCCCTGACCAGAATGCAGTTGTTGCAGCAGATGT
This sequence comes from Pasteurella canis, assembly GCF_020810675.1. Taxonomy (GTDB): domain Bacteria; phylum Pseudomonadota; class Gammaproteobacteria; order Enterobacterales; family Pasteurellaceae; genus Pasteurella; species Pasteurella canis. The sequence goes on along the minus strand of NZ_CP085871.1, from coordinate 2,060,921 downwards.
GATCGTGATACCACGCTCTTGCTCTTGCTCCATCCAGTCCATTGTAGCTGCACCATCGTGCACCTCACCGATTTTATGACTCACGCCTGTATAGAATAAGATACGCTCAGATGTTGTGGTTTTACCTGCATCGATGTGCGCACTAATACCGATATTACGGTAGCGTGAAATAGGGGTTGTACGTGCCATTCTTATTTCCTTGCTGGAATTAAATATGAAATTTTAAATATGTATAAGGCTTCACCGCATAATTAAATGAGATGAAGCCTGAAAAACGTAGTTGCTAAAAAATTACCAACGGTAATGAGCAAACGCTTTATTAGCTTCAGCCATACGATGAACGTCTTCACGTTTTTTCACTGCTGCACCTTTGTTATCTGATGCATCAGACAATTCGTTAGCTAAACGTAAAGCCATTGATTTGTCACCACGTTTACGTGCAGCTTCAACGATCCAACGCATACCTAATGCGTTACGACGAACTGGACGCACTTCAACTGGTACTTGATATGTAGAACCACCCACTCGACGAGATTTAACCTCAACAGTTGGGCGTACGTTGTCAAGTGCTGCTTCGAAAGCTTCTAATGCTTCTTTACCAGTACGTTGTGCTAACGTATCTAATGCACTATAAACGATTTTTTCTGCGATAGATTTTTTACCATCTACCATTAAAACATTGATAAATTTTGCAAGTAATTCGGATCCGAACTTTGGATCTGGAAGAATCTTGCGTGGTTCAATACTACGACGACGTGGCATTGCGAATTTCTCCGTAATTAATCTTCAGGATTTTCCAAAACTCTACATTTTGCGATAAATATCGCCTTTTGACTGGAGTTTATGGTTTAAATAGTTTTACTAATTTAGACGTTTGGCCTTACTTAACGGAGAACCATTAAGATTTAGGACGTTTAACGCCGTATTTAGAACGACCTTGTTTACGATCTTTAACGCCAGCACAGTCTAATGCACCGCGTACAGTGTGATAACGCACACCTGGTAAGTCTTTAACACGACCGCCACGGATAAGCACAACACTGTGCTCTTGAAGGTTGTGACCTTCACCGCCGATGTAAGAGGTTACTTCGTAACCGTTAGTTAAACGAATACGGCATACTTTACGTAATGCTGAGTTCGGTTTTTTAGGTGTAGTTGTGTATACACGTGTGCACACACCACGTTTCTGCGGGCAAGCCTCTAATGCAGGAACGTTACTTTTTACAACCTTTTTCACACGCGGTTTGCGTACTAGCTGGTTGATAGTTGCCATTAAAAAAGCTCCAGTATTAACAATTATTCATAAAAGAATGTTTATATTCAAAATCTATTCCATACAAGAATAGACGCTGAATTTTAATCTTCAAGAGCAGTAATGTCAAGAAATAAGCAGAAACTCTTGGGAAATTAAAGAAATGAGCAAGAAGCAATAGTTCTGACAATAGAAGAAAGTAATATTTACTTAAAGCGCAAGTTGAGGGTAATATTGCTCAGTTAATTGAACTAACTGAGACAAAGAGATAATTTTTATTTTGTGATTTAAACGAATCGCTTTTTGCAAATTGCGAGCCTTAAGATCAGTTTCTAATATGAAACACACCGTATTTGTATTTGATAATAACATCGGAAACTTAAGTGCTAATAAAACACCATCTTGCCATAATACAATTGCGTCTTTCTCAGTGATATGTTCTAAATGCCGAGCAAGCTCATTGATATCATAGTTAGCTTGTGAAAATGTATAGAGCATATAACCTCTTAAAAAGTCAATGTTTTTTCTGCTTGTTGGAGTTTTTCAACTAATAAAGTGCGGTCAATTTTTTCACAAAAAATAATGTGCTGTTTTTCACTCAAGCCAAATTGTGTTAATGAATCAGCGCAAACATAACGTTGTTTAATATCATATAAATCTAATAGCTTTAGTCCGCTGACAAAATCTTTTTGTAAAATCAATTCTGGCTGTTGGTGTATCAATAAATTCAATACACCATCATCAATAAAAAAAACAGCAATGTCTTCTTCATTACAGAAAGCCGTCGCAGCCAATAATGCGTCGAGTCCTTCACGACTTGCTGAAGACCCATGCGGTGCTGAACGAAAAACAAAAGCAATTTTGATCATAATGTTAGAACTCTATCCGACTCTAATAAAGCTTGGCTAAATTCACCTAGCCCTGCTAAAACAAAATGTGAAGCTAAATTAGTCTGTCCTACTGTTTTTGCACTTTGTGTATCGACTATACCACGGCGTTGTGCTGCTGCAATACATAAATGAAGTGGAACATCATATTGCTGTGAGAAATTTTGCCATGCTTTTTGTAAATTAAATTCATCGTTAGCAGGATAAACAAAAGCATTACCTGTTGTCGTACCTTGTTGAAAAAAGAAAATCTGGCTAATTTGATGACCTTGCTCGACTAAAGCTTGCGCAATTTGATAAGCTAAGTAGCCACCTTGGGCACCATAAATAGGCTGTTTTATACAAAGTACATAACGCATTATTTTTGTTCGTCCGAATCTTGCTTCACTTGGCGAATATACAAATAAACTGTATGACGAGAAATATCTAACCGATCTGCAACTAAGTTAATTGCATCTTTAATATCAAATATCCCTTTTTCATAGAGTGAAATAACAATTTGACGATTTTTATTATTATTTGACACCATACGATCTGCGGTTACTTCTTCAATCGTTTTCTCGACAGTTTGTGCAACTAACTCCTCTACTGAGCTTGCAAAATTCACACTCGAGGTTTCTTGCTGCTCTTCTGTTGGTATAAATGCTTGCATAAACTCAGATACAGGCACATCTAAATTAATATTAATACATAATAATCCAATAATACGCTGACTTTTATTACGGATAGCGATGGTCACCGACTTCATCAAACCTTTACTTTTTGCTCGAGTAAAATAAGGCTTAGATACACTGTCAGTTTGCATATTATGTAGCGACTTTAAGGCGAGATCTGTGATGGGGGAACCAATTTGGCGATTCGTATTATGTCCATTAGCAATACAAATAGTTGAATGTTCTAAATCTTCTAAAGAATGAAGCACGATTTCACAATGACGACCGATAAGGGCACTGACGCCATCTACTACTGCTTTGTAAGAATTCAAAATTGCTTTATCTTCGTCTGTAAAAGGTCGTTTATCCGTTAACATTTACTTTATTCTCAATAAGTTAAAATAAATAACCGCACTTTTCACTGAACATAAAAGTGCGGTCTTTTTTTAATTATTTTTTCTCTTCAGATTTCACATCTACTACTTCGACATCAAAATATAAAGTCGTATCAGGTGGAATCATACCTGCACCTTGAGAACCATATGCAAGCTCTGGCGGTAACACTAGTTCAATTTTACCACCTTTCTTAATAAGCTGTAAGCCTTCTGTCCAACCTAGCACGACTTGATTTAATTTAAATGAAATTGGTTTGCCATTAGAGCTATCAAAAACTTGGCCATTTGGTAATTTTCCAGTGTAATTAACTGTTACTAAATCTGTTGCACCAATCTTAGTACCTTGTCCCGATTTTTCTATACGATATAAAAGCCCCGATTTTGTTTTCTTCACACCAGCCTTTTTCTCAAATTCGGCACGATATTTATCACCTTCTTCTTTTGCTTGTTTAGCAACTTTAGCCAACTCTTTTTCTTGTGCTTGTTGTATTTTATCTTGGACTAATTGTAATGTATTTACGACTTCTGTATTTGAGCCAAGATGAGTTTTTCCAGCTAAAACATCCTCTACACCTGCTAATAAACGAGCATTGTCATATTCAATAATCTCTTTTTGGGTATCGATAATGTCTTTAATGTTTGAACCTAATAGCACACCAACTGCATAAGAAGCATCATCATTAAATTTTTTCTCATCTACATTGGCAAGCACTGAACTTGAAATGATGACCCCGACCATTAAACTAAGCACAGAAAATTTTTGAATTTTAAACATAATGTCTAATCCTTTATAATGAAAAAATGAATTGGGATAGGTTAAAACGGAATTAACAAATTCACAACCTTTATTTGGAGTTTATTTATGCAAATTCAAGAAAAATTAGAGCAGCGTATTGCGGAATTAGAAATGAAAACTACATTCCAAGAAAACTTATTAGATGAATTAAACCAGTCGCTGATAGAACAACAATTTGCGCTAGACAAAATGCAAATACAATTACGTTATTTAGTCAATAAGTTAAAAGATATACAACCATCTAATATTGCAAGTCAAGCCGAAGAAACACCACCGCCACATTATTGATAAATAAAAAGTGCGGAAATCTAACCGCACTTTTATATTATTTAATACTTAATTAAGCAAAATATTTTTCTAGATCTTCACTGCCACCAATATATTGACCACCAATAAATACTTGAGGCACACTTGTTTTACCTGTGATTGCACGTACTGAAATTGTACTTGCATCACGACCTAGCACAATCTCCTCAAAAGTATAGCCTTTTTCTTTTAACAAGGCTTTTGCTTTTGCGCAGAATGGACAACCTGGTTTAGTAATCACAGAAACTGATGGCTTAGGCTGCCAATCAGGTTTGAGATATTTCATCATCGTATCTGCATCAGAAACTTTAAATGGATCGCCTGGCTCTTGTGGTTCAATAAACATTTTTTCAACAACACCATTACGCACTAGCATCGAATAACGCCAAGAACGTTTACCAAAACCTAAGTCTTCTTTGCCAACTAACATTCCCATACCTTCAGTAAACTCACCATTTCCATCTGGAATTACAATAACATTTTCAGACTCTTGATCAGCTTTCCAAGCATTCATCACGAAAGTATCATTAACAGACATACAAATAATGCTATCAACACCTAATGCTTTAAATTCACAAGCAAGTTCATTATAACGTGGTAAATGCGTTGATGAGCAAGTTGGTGTAAATGCGCCTGGCAATGAGAAAAGTACAACTGTTTTATTGTCAAACAAATCTGCGCTGGTTACATCAACCCATTGATCGCCTTGACGAGTATGAAATGTGACTTGTGGAACTTTGTTTCCTTCCATTGTTGTCATAAGTGTTCTCCTCTATATTAAGTAATAAATAACCATATGGATCTTACTCCTTTATGAATTATAGTCAAATTTATGATATAGTTTAAAACAATTGGTCCGATCTTTTTAATTGCTTATTTCAATGATGAGGTAAAAATGAATATCCGCGATTTAGAATATTTCGTGGCACTTGCAGAACATAAACATTTTCGCCGTGCGGCAGATTCATGCCATGTAAGTCAACCTACATTAAGTGGTCAAATTCGTAAATTAGAAGACGAATTAGGTATAATATTGTTAGAGAGAACAAGCCGTAAAGTCCTTTTCACTCAATCTGGCTTATTATTAGTTGATCAAGCAAGAGCAGTATTAAGAGAAGTGAAGTTACTCAAGGAAATGGCGAGTAATCAAGGTAAAGAAATGACTGGTCCAATCCACATTGGTGTTATTCCTACTATAGGTCCTTATTTATTACCTTATATTATTCCAGTACTTAAAGAGGGCTTTCCTGATTTAGAACTTTTTCTCTACGAAGCACAAACTAGCCAACTTTTAGAACAGCTAGAAACTGGTCACTTAGACTGCGCAATTATCGCCTCAGTACGTGAAGCAGAAGCTTTTATTGAAGTCCCAATTTTCAAAGAAAAAATGCTACTTGCTGTAAGTGATTCTCATCCTTGGTCAAATGAAAAGACAATTGAAATGAGTAAACTAAATGGTTGTGAAATGTTAATGTTAGATGACGGACATTGTTTACGTGAGCAAACCATGGGGTATTGTTTTAGCGCTGGTGCAAAAGAAAATGCACATTTTCAAGCCACAAGTCTAGAAACGTTGCGTAATATGGTTGCCGCTAATGCTGGTATTACTTTTATGCCTCAACTTGCTGTCATTAATGAAGGTAAGCGTACAGGTGTAAAATACATTGCTTGTACTGCACCCGAACCATCTCGTAGTGTCAATTTAGTTTATCGTCCAGGTTCACCACTACGAAGCCGTTATGAAAGAATTGCTCAAACAATCAGCCATACAGTTAATACTATTCTATCTTAAAAATAAGGAGGGAAAATGGCAGGTGTAAGAGCATTACAGAAAGAAAAAACGAGACGCGCACTCATTAGCGCGGCCTTTAATCAACTGACTGCAGAACAAAGCTTTTCAAATTTAAGTTTACGTGAGGTATCACGAGAAGCGGGTATTGCACCTACATCATTTTACCGCCACTTTAAAGATATGGATGAGCTTGGATTAACTATGGTTGATGAAGCTGGATTAGTATTACGCCAGCTAATGCGTCAAGCTCGTAAGCGCTTGGAGAAAGGCGGCAGTGTTATTGCTATTTCAGTCGATACCTTCTTTGAATTTATTACGAACAATCCTAATATGTTTCGTTTATTATTACGCGAAAGCTCTGGTACGTCGCAAGCATTTAGAACTGCAACAGCACGCGAAATTAAACACTTTGTTGATGAGCTCACTGAATATATTGTATATCGTAATCATTCTTCACAATATATATCTCAAGTTCAAGCTGAAGGGATGGTAACTATCGTCTTTACAGCTGGCGCAAATGCATTAGATATGGGAAAAACAGAGCGTGAACAACTTAAACAACGTGTTATTTTACAATTACGAATGCTCGCCAAGGGAGCAGAACAGATCAATCTAAAAGAAATTGAGTAATTTCATTACACAATGATACGCAAAATTTATCATCTTTTAAAATCCTTCGTTTCAGTTGTACTAACATTAATTGTAGTAAGTACTGTATTCGATTTTATACGTAAACCTACTGCTTCTATTAATGCAACTACCACTAAACTAACTGATTTACAGAATCAGTCTTTTTTCCTTGCTCAACTTAGTCAAACACAACCAACTATTTTATATTTTTGGGGAAGCTGGTGTGGATATTGCCAATATACTTCGCCTATCATACATTCTTTAGCAGAGGAAGGTTATCCTGTTGTCTCTGTTGCATTAAGTTCTGGTGATAATGAAACAGTACAACGTTATTTAACTAAACATAATTACCATTTCACTACTATCAATGACCCACAAGGTACATTAAGTCAACAATGGCAAGTCAGCGTGACTCCTACTATTATTATTTTAGATAAAGATGACATGGAATTTGCAACAACAGGTTTAACAACTTATTGGGGAATGAAAGTGCGGTTACTTTTAGCTAAGTTTTTTTAATTTAATTCTATCTACTAAGCTATACAAGTAATAATCTGATCAGCGAATTCTGTTGGTACGGACTTATCACAAACTAGGATATCGAACGCATCTAAATTTGCAATATAAGCTTGTTGAATTTGATGGAACTTTGCATGATCGATAACTAAAATGGACTGCTGTGTCTTTGACATAGCAACTTGCTTAACTTTTGCCTCATCAAAATTGAAACAAGTAACTCCCTGTTTTAAATCAACACCCGCGGCAGAAATAAAAGCCTTATTTGTACGAATGATTTCTAATTCTGTTCTAGATTGGATTGGCATCAAAAATGCATTATGACGAGAATAATGCCCACCACATAAAATCACATCACAGTTAGGCTTTTCCTGCAATGCAATAAACGCATTGATAGAACAACATACAGCAGTAAATTTTAAATGATGTTCAATCTCAGCTGCAATAAAAGGAATTGTAGAACCACAATCAAAGAAAACAACATCACCCTCTTCAATTAAACTCGCAGCAACTTTAGCGAGCTTTACTTTTTCAGTCGTATTTTTCCCTTGATGTTCAAAAATTTGATACTGCTTGTTATTTTGCTTTTTGGGATCTTTGACAATATAACCACCTAATAAAATAATTGAGCTTGCACTGGAACTAAGATCTCGCCGAATAGTCATTTCAGAGACTTTTAATATTTCAGCCGCTTCTCGCAAGTGAATTTTATCCATTTGCTTCAGTAAAAACTCCAATTTTTGGATGCGAGAATTCATCTTTTCCATAGCAAGCTCAATCATTTATTAATAGGTGCTATTTACATCCTGTAAACCATTAATAATCGCAATCCCTGCACTTGCACCGATACGTGTCGCACCAGCATTAATCATTGCTACTGCTGTTGCGGTATCACGCACACCGCCAGACGCTTTAACTCCAATATCGCCTACGGTCTGTTTCATCAAGGCAACATCTTCCACAGTTGCACCACCGCTGCTGAAACCAGTTGACGTTTTCACAAACGCTACATTTAACTGTTTACAAATTTCACATGCTTTAACAATTTCTTCTTTTGTTAATAAGCAAGTTTCTAAAATCACTTTTAGAGGTTTATTAGCACAAGCTGTTAATACTTCTGCGACATCTGCACGAACAGCATCCCATTTATTGGATTTAATTAAGCCAACGTTAATAACCATATCAATTTCATCTGCACCAACCTGAATAGCCTGACTGGCTTCAAATGCTTTAACTGAACTTAAATTCGCTCCTAAAGGAAAGCCCACAACAGTACAAATTTTAACATCAGTACCTGCAAGTTTTTCTTTTGCTAAAGGAATATAAGCAGAATTAATACAAACAGACCAAAATTTATTCTCAATTGCCTCATCACATAATTTAAGAATGTCTTGTTCCGTTTTTTCTGCAGTTAATGCTGTATGATCAATAAACTGTGCAATTTCTTTTGCGTCCATATATCTTCCCCATTGACAATTTGTATATAAAATAGACTAATATATATTATACATCAAAATCAAGAAGAAAATGTGACGAAGTTAACAAAAAAAACATTTTTATGTGAAAAATATAACATTTTAAACTAATATAGTTTTACTTTTTTCCATATCATTAAACAAGCTTAGAGCAGTGACATATATTTTTTATAAAATATATTTATAGAACAACTTTTTATTTCTATATTCAATTGAGCGTTCTGTCCCTAACACATTATTTATATTTACCTCATTCTTACACAAATAAAAAAGTTTAATCCCAGAAATTCACAAGCTGTATCTTAATCATTCTCATCATATGTCTTCACAATTACGCTTTCTTTTAACTTAACTAGTTATTTATATAGATATTTTCCATAGAAAATAGGTCCAGCAGGGATTAAAATCATAAGACTACTTTTCAAGTAAAGGCGAAAAACCGATACTGTGTATAAAATACTTAAACACATCTCTCATAAAATCCATTACAATACATATCAGTATTAACCAACAGAGGACAATATTATGATTATCGTAACTGGCGGTGCTGGATTTATTGGTAGTAACATAGTAAAAGCCCTAAACGAACTTGGGCGCACAGATATTTTAGTCGTAGATAATTTAAAAGATGGGACAAAATTCGCAAACTTAGTGGATTTAGATATCGCTGATTATTGCGATAAAGAAGACTTTATTGCTTCTATTATGGCTGGAGATGATTTAGGTGATATTGATGTTATTTTCCACGAAGGTGCTTGCTCTGCGACCACTGAGTGGGATGGTAAATACATCATGCACAATAATTATGAATATTCAAAAGAACTCTTACATTATTGCCTAGATCGTGAAATCCCTTTCTTTTATGCCTCGTCCGCAGCAACTTATGGAGATAAAACAGAATTTCGTGAAGAGCGCGAATTTGAAGCGCCATTGAATGTTTATGGTTATTCTAAATTCTTATTCGATCAATATGTACGTGCTATTTTACCAGAAGCAAACTCTCCTGTTTGTGGCTTCCGCTATTTCAATGTATATGGTCCGCGTGAAAATCATAAAGGTTCTATGGCAAGTGTTGCTTTCCATTTAAATAACCAAATTTTAAAAGGTGAAAATCCAAAATTATTCGCAGGTAGCGAGCACTTCCGTCGTGATTTCGTATACGTAGGCGATGTCGCAGCAGTAAATATTTGGTGTTGGCAAAACAATATTTCAGGTATCTATAATTTGGGTACAGGGAATGCAGAATCTTTCCAAGAAGTAGCCAAGGCAGTTGTCAAATTCCACGGTAAAAGTGAAGCAGATATCGAAACTATCCCATTCCCAGAGCATCTAAAAAGCCGTTATCAAGAGTATACACAAGCTAACTTAGATAAATTACGAGCTGTTGGCTATGACAAGCCATTTAAAACAGTTGCACAAGGTGTGGCTGAATATATGGCATGGTTGAATAAATAAAGTACCTCAAATATAGAAAAGCGGTCAAAATTTTGACCGCTCTCTTATCTAGTTTTCACCCAATATCGCAGCTTTTATAATTGCATAACCACTTTTTAAAACAAATAGACTCAAAATAAAACTCGCTATAATATCAACCCATACCCAATCAAACAGATATGCGCTTAAACCCGCAATAATCGCAACAATTGAACCTAATACATCTGCTAACACATGCAAATAAGCTGCTCGAAGATTGAGATTGATGTGATCGCCTTTTAACATCAAGTGAACAACAACACCATTCACTAACAAACCTAATACTGCCACAATTAACATCGGCAACGAAGCGATCTGCTGTGGATATTGCCAACGTTCAATTGCCTCCCAAATAATGTAAATAGCCACCAACACCAGAGAAAATCCATTCAACATTGCTGCTCGTTGTTGATTTTGTGAATTCAAGTACAAAGCAATTAAAGCGATTAGTAAAGCAAAACTATCGTTCGCCATATGTCCTGCATCAGCCATCAATGCTAAACTGTTAAAATAATAACCACTTAAAAACTCAACAATCATGAAGCTAGTAATCAGAATAAAACTCAGCAAAAGAATTCTGCGATTAGCTGTATGTATATGAGTATGGTTAGACGTATGTTCATGATGCTTTCTTAAAGATGGCATACTACTCTCCTTTTCATTACTCGTTACTTTAATTACAATAGTAAAGTCTGTAGTTACTACAAGGTCAAGCTATCTATGGCAGCTTTCTTTAAGATAAATGAATTAAGTAAAAAAACAGCACTACATAGTGAAACTATTCGTTATTATGAAAAAATTGGTTTACTGCCTAAACCACAACGTGGCGAAAATAACTATCGCTTGTACGACAATAATACGGTACAACTTCTAGAGTTTATTAAAATCTGCAGAACACTGGGTTTTAGTATTGAAGAAATCAAACAGCTACACCAATTACAAACTAACCCAAAAGCGGATTGTCAAAATGTAGATGAAATGATTCGCCACCATTTAAATCAAGTACAAGAAAAAATTCAACAACTCAAAAAGATTGAACAATTTTTACGAACGCTTTCAACGTGTGACGAACATAATATTTCTCATTGCAGAGCAATAAGTGGATTAAAGAGTGAGAAAAAACTAAAACGAAAAGTGCAGTTGGAATCACTAAAATTATAACTGCACTTTTATTCTCATAGCGAAAAAAAGCTACTTAAGTTGGGATTCAATTACCCCCCCACCAAGACAGACTTCGCCTTGATAGAAAACTGCAGATTGCCCGGGCGTAACCGCAATTTGTGCTTCATCAAAGATCACTCGAATCGTATTATCATCAATTGGCTGAATCTCACAGGGAATATCTTCTTGGCGATAACGGGTTTTTACTGTACAACGTAAATTCTGTCGAATAGGTTGACGATCAACCCAATGTAGTTGGCTAGCAGTTAGCCCAATAGACAATAAGGCCGAATTGTCGTGTCCTTGAGCAACTACTAACACATTATTAATTAAGTCTTTCTCGACGACATAAAACGGATCTTCGCTCATCCCTTTTATACCACCAATACCTAATCCTTTACGTTGACCAAGAGTATGGTACATCAACCCATCATGGCGTCCTACAACTACCCCATCAATTGTTTTGATATCACCTGGTTGTGCAGGAAGATAACGTGCAAGAAAATCTTTAAATTTACGTTCACCAATAAAACAGATACCCGTAGAATCTTTTTTCTTTGCTGTGACTAAACCTAAATCCTCGGCTATTGCGCGTACAATTGGCTTTTCAATTTCACCCACTGGAAATAAGCTCTGTGCGATTTGCTCTTCACTTAGCGTGTATAAAAAATAACTTTGATCTTTATTATTATCTAAACCACGTAATAATTGATATTTTCCCGCATTTTCGCCTCGACGCACATAATGGCCAGTGGCAATATAATCTGCCTCTAAATCTTCTGCTGCATACTCTAAGAAGGCTTTAAATTTAATTTCTTTGTTACACAAAATATCGGGGTTTGGTGTGCGCCCTGCTTTATATTCTTGTAAAAAATGCTCAAAGACATTATCCCAATATTCTGCAGCAAAATTAATTTTGTGTAATTTAATACCTAATTTATCACAGACTGCTTGGGCATCTGCTAAATCTGCTGCTGCAGTACAATAATCTGTATCATCATCCTCTTCCCAATTCTTCATAAACAGGCCTTCGACTTGATAACCTTGCTGCTGAAGAATAAAAGCTGATACAGAAGAATCTACCCCCCCTGACATGCCACAGATCACTTTCTTTTTCCTGTTTTCAGTAAGTTCAAGTGCGGTCAGTTTTGCAAAAGTTTCGTCATAAGTTTTTGATTTCATTTTTTATCTTCTCGCTGATAAAAGACTTTCCAGATGCGATCAATACGATCAATAACAGGCTGATAAGTAAACAATGATTATTTTTGGATTTTATATGACACATAACAAAAGTGCATTCCTTTCAGTATAGTTTGCACTTTTGTATGAATTTGAAATGTCGAGTTATACCAATTCAATGTCACTCAACGTTCATCATTCGATAAATCATTTCACTTCATAAAAGTTCGGTTGATTTTTAGCAAATTTCTCATCATATTCTTTTTGTGCCTGCTCATCGCCAGCATCTAATTTGGCTTTTAAATTATCACATGGCTCTTCACAATCACACACTTTTTTCAAGCCTAGAGATGAAATTCCTCCACAGCTACCCGCAATGGTCTTACGTTTCACAATGTAACCTATCGCCATACCAGCAATAATTAATAAAAAAAGACCAAATGTAATTAAGAAAAGTTGCATTATCTCACCTTTAATGTTGACTATTTAGTAGTTTTTCAAATGCTGAGGACATTCTAGCCTCAAACCCTTTTTCTGTTTTCGTAATCAAATACACAAGTAAATTATACTTTTCTGCGACTTCCAAAGCTTTCTCTTCACCTAAAACATATAATCCTGTCGATAAACCATCTGCAGTCATTGTAGAATCCGCAAGGACCGTAATAGAAGCCAAACGATGATCTATTGGGTAACCCGTTTTAGGATCAATTTCATGAGAAAAACGCCGCCCATTTTCTTCAAAATAGTTACGATAATTACCTGAAGTTGCCATCGCAAGATTTTTCAAACCAATAATTTGAGAGACAGCTCTTGAACCATCAAAACTCGGTTTTTCAATCGCAATTTGCCAATCTTTCCCCTCTAAATTCTTTCCTTTAGCACGAATCTCACCACCAATCTCGACTAAATAATTATCAGCGCCCTGCGATGAGACATAAGCAGCAACTTTATCTACACCAAAGCCTTTTGCAATAGAAGAAAGATCAATGTATAACTGTGGTACAGCTTTTTGTAAAAAGAATTTTTCACCTTCCTGAGTCAAGACTAACTTTTCAATGCCTACCCAAGCACGTCGTTTCTCAAGTTGCTCTTCCATTGATTCTGGAGTAGTTCGTTTTTCTGGGCCAAACCCCCACAAATTAACAATCGGACCAATAGTGACATCTAATGCACCATCTGTCACTTTATTTAAACGAATTGATTCTGCCAATACTGTGGCTAGATCGGCAGAAATTTCGATTGGTGTATCTATTTGTGTATATTGATTGAACATACTTAATTCAGAACTTGCAATATAAGTAGACATTTTATTATTAACGTCTCTTAACACACTTTCTATACCCGCGTGCATAGCTTCTGACTTAATTTGAAACTGCCCATTATCAACATACTTCACACTATAAGTTGTTCCCATAGTTTTGCCAGTTAAAGTCACCATCTCTGGCGATTTCTCACAAGCTACTAATAACAAAGTACTAAATGCGACTAAGGCACTCGTCATCATTTTTTGTAATTTCACATTAATTCCTTTCGTTTAAAAACGTTGTAAGTTTGGACTTTCGTTATAATAAAAACCAAAATTGCAAATTTTCTTAAATAGAAGTGCGGTCAAACTTTACAAAATTTTGTAAAACTGACCGCACTTTAATGAGTTAAGGTAAATATAGATTAACCACCAAAGTCATCTAATAAGATATTCTCATCTTCAACCCCAAGATCTTTTAACATCTTAATGACTGATGCATTCATGATTGGAGGTCCACACATGTAATATTCACAATCTTCAGGTGCTTCATGATCTTTTAAGTAATTTTCATAAAGTACATTATGAATAAAGCCAGTATAACCATCCCAATTATCATCTGGTAATGGATCAGAAAGCGCTACATGCCATACGAAATTATCATTTTCTGCTTGTAACGTATCGAAATCTTCTACATAGAACATCTCACGTCTAGAACGTGCACCATACCAGAACGACATTTTACGTTTTGATTTCAAACGTTTTAATTGGTCAAAAATATGTGAACGCATCGGTGCCATACCAGCACCACCACCGATAAATACCATTTCTGCATCTGTTTCTTTAGCAAAGAATTCACCAAATGGGCCAGAAATTGTTACTTTATCACCCGCTTTTAATGACCAGATGTAAGATGACATTTGACCAGGAGGGGCATCAGGATTGCTTGGTGGAGGTGTTGCAATACGCACATTAAGCATAATAATGCCTTTCTCTTCTGGGTATGAAGCCATTGAGTATGCACGGATAATATGCTCATCTACTTTAGACACATAGCGCCATAAGTTATACTTATCCCAATCTTCATGATATTCTTCTGGAATATCAAAATCTTTATAGTTAACCACATGTGGATCAGCTTCGATTTGGATATAACCACCTGCGCGGAATGGTACTTCTTCACCTTCAGGAATTGCTAATTTAAGTTCTTTGATGAAAGTCGCCTTGTTATCATTAGAGATAACTGTACATTCCCATTTTTTCACACCAAATACTTCTTCTGGCAATTCAACCTTCATGCTGTTTTTCACATTTACTTGGCAAGAAAGGCGATAACCTTCTTTTGCTTCACGTTTTGAAATATGTGAAAGTTCAGTTGGAAGAATGTCACCACCACCTTCTGTCACTTTAACTAGGCATTGACCACAAGAGCCACCGCCACCACAAGCTGAAGATACAAAAATACCTTTACTTGCTAACGCACCTAATAATTTTCCACCTGCAGGCAAATGAATTGCTTTGCTAGGATCGTCGTTAATTTCAATTGTAATGTCACCTGAGTTTACTAATTTTGATTTAGCAAATAAAATAATCACTGCTAAAGCTAAAACAATAACGGTGAACATTGCAATACCAAGAGTAATTTCCATTCTGTATCCCCTTTCTTACAACTGAATACCTGAGAATGACATAAAACCAAGCGCCATTAAACCTACAGTGATAAAGGTAATCCCTAAACCACGTAACCCTGCTGGCACATCAGAATATTTCATTTTTTCAGTAATCCCTGCAAGTGCAACAATTGCTAACATCCAGCCAGTCCCTGCACCTAAACCATAAACCACAGACTCTGCGAAATTATAATCGCGCTGCACCATAAATGATACGCCACCGAAAATCGCACAGTTTACGGTAATTAATGGTAAGAAAATCCCTAACGCGTTATAAAGTGCTGGGAAATACTTATCAAGTACCATCTCAAGAATTTGAACTAATGCAGCAATAACCCCGATAAAAGTAATAAAGTTTAAGAAACTTAAATCGATACCTTGTACCAATGCACTGTCTTTTAAAATATGGGTATAGACTAATTGGTTCACTGGTACAGCAATACCTAATACTACGATAACCGCAATCCCTAGACCGAATGAAGTAGACACTTTTTTCGATACGGCAAGGAAAGTACACATTCCCAAGAAGAAAGAAAGCGCCATATTTTCGATAAAGACAGATTTAACGAAAAGACTAATATAATGTTCCATAGACTATTTCTCCACCTGCTCTGGTTTTAAGGTACGGATACCCCAAATAATAAAACCAATAATAAAGAAAGCACTCGGTGCAAGTAAGAATAGACCATTAGTTTGATACCAACCACCATCTTGGATAGTTTGGAAAACAGTCATACCGAATAATTTACCTGAACCAATTAATTCACGGATAAATGCAACAGAAACTAAGATTGCACCATAACCTAAACCGTTACCAATACCATCCACAAAACTTTCTACTGGTTCTGATTTCATTGCAAAGGCTTCGGCACGACCCATTACGATACAGTTTGTAATGATCAAACCAACGAAAACGGAAAGCTGTTTTGATAAACCGTATGCATAAGCACGTAAAATTTGGTCAACTAAAATTACTAATGATGCAATAATCGCCATTTGCACGATTATACGTACACTATTTGGAATATAGTTACGAATCAATGAAATAAATAAGTTAGAGAAAGCTGTTACAAAGGTTACAGCTAAGGTCATTACAACCGCAGTTTCTAACTTTGTAGTCACCGCCAAAGCAGAACAAATACCTAAAATCTGCAATGCGATTGGGTTGTTGTCCATAATTGGAGATAACAACAAGCCTTTTAACTTTTTAGTATCAGCCATTGTTCAACACTCCTGCTTTAAGTTTTGCTAAGAAAGGACCGAAACCTTTTTGACCTAACCAGAACTTGAATGAATTATTCACACCGTTACTCGTTAATGTCGAACCTGAAATTGCATCAATACCGTGTTCAGTATTTGCTGATGCTCCTTTACCTACAAATAAACCAATTTGATTATCCGCTGTGTAAAGTTTTTTACCTGGGAATTGTGCTTGCCATTTCGGGTTTTCGATTTCACCACCCAATCCTGGGGTTTCCCCTTGATCGTAGTAAGTAATGCCGTTTACAGTGTTACCATCAGGTTGAACTGACATAAAGCCGTACATTACAGACCATAAACCAGTACCATAGAATGGTAAAACGACTTGTGTAACATTACCTGAATCATCTTTGACCAAATACACTTCAGCAAAGTTTGCACGCACACGAATATTTGCAACATCATCTTCTGCTGATAATTGAAGACTTTGTGCAGGATCTTTAACTGCTTTAGCTGCATCAAAATCAGCTTGAGCTGGTGCAAAATCACCTGTATTTAAATCAACTAAGCGGGCTTCAATATTTTTCGCATAGATAGTTTTGATTTCACTATTTTTAGTGCCTTCTTTTAATAAACCAGCAACACTCAAAATATTCTTTTGCTTATCTAATTCTTTTTGTTCAATTTGAGTTGGTTTAAGTAATACCGCAGAACCAGCTACGATAATAGAACAAGCTAAACTCAATAACACAATGACGAGAAGTGTTCCGCCAACGCTATCTTTATTCTTAAACATTGCGAGCTCTCCGACGTTTAATATTGGCTTGAACGACAAGGTAATCAAATACTGGCGCAAACAAGTTAGCAAATAAAATCGCTAGCATCATCCCTTCTGGGTAAGCAGGGTTAACGACTCGAATTAATACTGCCATCGCACCGATTAAAATACCATACCACCATTTTCCTTTATTAGTGAACGCCGCGGAAACAGGATCTGTTGCCATAAAGAACATACCTAGTGCGAAGCCACCTAATACTAAATGCCAATGCCAAGGCATTGCAAATAATGGGTTTGTATCTGAACCAATTAAGTTAAATAACGTAGAAACTGCGATCATGCCGATCATCACACCAGCAATAATACGCCAAGAGGCAATACGGGCAAAAACAATCACAGCTGCACCAATTAATAATGCAAGTGTTGAAACCTCACCAATAGAGCCTGGAATATTGCCTAAGAATGCATCCATCCAAGTAATTGGTTGACCAGTTACTACATGTTTCAAACCAGCTTGACCTTCAACTGCCCATTGTGAAAGTGCAGTTGCACCAGAGAAGCCATCAGCTGCAACCCAAACTGTATCACCTGAAATTTGTGCAGGATAAGCGAAAAATAGAAATGCACGCGCAGCTAATGCTGGGTTCATGAAGTTTTTACCCACGCCACCAAAAATTTCTTTTGCAACAACAACACCAAATGTAGTCGCTAATGCTGCTTGCCATAGCGGTAATGTTGGTGGCACAATCAAAGCTAAAAGAATCGAGGTAACAAAGAAACCTTCATTAATTTCGTGCTTACGTACCATCGCAAACAATACTTCCCAAAAACCACCTACTAAAAACACAGTTAAATAGATCGGTAAGAAGTAAGTTGCACCTAATAACATTTTACTTAACACACCTGCTGATGTTGTTAAATCAGCGCCTAACGCATTACTCAATGCATATTGCCAGTTATTTGCAATTGATTGTTCTAATGTACCTAATGCATCTGTTGCTAAGATTGCTTGTGCACCTACGTTATACATACCGTAGAACATAGCTGGGAATAACGCAAGCCATACTAGTACCATCATACGCTTTGAATCTAGCGCGTCACGAATGTGAGAAGCTTTATGCGTTACTGTTCCGGGGGTATATAAAAAAGTCGCTGTCGCTTCAAACAATGCATACCATTTTTCATATTTACCACCAGGCAAAAACGCAGGTTCAATTTTCTCTAAAAAATGTTTTAAACCCATTTTAACCTTCCTTCTCGATCTTATCTAAAGCTTGACGTAAGAGCGGACCATATTCATTTTTACCTGGACACACAAAGGTACAAAGAGCTAAATCCTCTTCATCTAGCTCTAAACAACCTAAAGCCTGTGCTGAGTCCGTATCACCTGCACTCAAATCACGTAATAATAAAGTTGGAATAATATCCAATGGCATTACACGCTCATAAGCACCGATTGGTACCATTGCACGCTCACCACCATTCACAGCGGTAGTAAAATTAAATAATTTCTTCGAGAAATGACCTAAGACAGTACGAGAAATTGAATATTTATTTGCGCCAGGCATAATCCAACCCAAGAACTCTTTCTCACGTCCTTCCTCTAAAACTGATACTTGTAATGCATAGCGACCTAAATAATCAACTGGACCAGCAGCTTTAGTTCCACTTAATACAGAACCAGAAATAACACGGTTTTCGCCATCATTTAGTTCATTAGCTGTTAACTGTGAAAGATTTGCTCCCATAATAGTACGGACTAAACGAGGATTTCTCACTTGTGGACCAGCTAATGCGATAACACGGTTGACATCAAGCTCACCAGTTGTAAATAAATGAGCAATTGCAATAACATCTTGATAGTTAATGTACCAGACTGACTTAGTTGCACTAACAGGATCAACAAAATGAATATGCGTACCACTTAAACCTGCTGGATGTGGTCCCGCAAACTCTTTGACATCTAGGTTATCAATATTAGCTGTACTAGGAATATGAGTATCAGGCGCTTTACAAAGGTATACTTTACCTTCATGCAAACGGCTTAATACTGTTAAACCTTGTAAAAATGCTTGCTCATGCTCTTTTAGAATTACTTGAGGATCAGCAGCTAATGGATTCGTGTCCATCGCATTCACAAAGATAGAGACAGGTGTTGCATCAACAGCTGGCACTTTGCTGAAAGGACGCGTACGAAGTGCGGTCCATAATCCTGAAGTTTGTAAATTTTGACGAACTTGCTCTGAAGTAAGTTGTTTTAACTCCTCTGCAGCATACTTAGTAAAAGTGATTTGTTCATCACCTTCAATCTTAATTACAACAGATTGTAAAACACGCTTAGCACCGCGATTAATCGCAGTTATAGTACCACTTGCAGGTGCAGTAAAGACTACGCCAGGATTCTTTTTATCTTCAAAAAGTACCTGACCTTTCTTCACAAAATCACCTTCGCGTACCTTCATTGAAGGACGCATTCCCACATACTCTTCACCAAGCAAAGCAACTTCGGTGATAGCATTGCCATCACGGATTACCTGCTCTGGCTTCCCAGCGATAGGAAGATCCAAGCCTTTTTTAATCGTAATCATATTGTTTGCACTACTTTTAGTCAGATTAAAAATATAGTTACAGTCAATATACTGTAACCTCGTCTTGAGTAATGATTTCAGCCTACTTACTGCTATCCAGTTAATGACACGATAAGAACAGGCTTAATTTCACGTAAATTAAAACTCAAATTCTGTTTTCGCCTCTATTCTGAATCAAAATAAAATTGATCAATCTGTTCAAAATACAAACGTTAAAATTTTGCTAAAATTAAACGCTTCATTTTAACCAAATAATAACTTTGGTGCCACTTTCACACCCTTTTTTTCGTTATTTTTGACTAAAAAAAGTGATTTTTTTGAACGATGTCAAATTTTACTCTTTTAAGCAACACTCTAATTACTCATAAAGTGTTAGCTTAAGAAGGATAATTTTATTCCTCTTCTTTACTTATTAAATATTCTAAAGAATAAAATATAGCCTAGTTAAATTGAAATAATTAACTAGGCTGATTTAGAAAAAGAATACATCAAATGCAACTATTCTCTAAAGAATATACGTTTTAAACGTTGAGTAGACACTTCACCACGGCGGAGTTGATCTAAGAAAACAGCTAAAATAATGACAAGCCCAATAATTAAACGCTGTAGATAAGAGGTCACATTTAACAAGGTCAAACCATTTTGTAACACCCCCATAATTAATGCCCCAATAGAGGTACTGATGACAGAACCGACACCTCCCATCAAACTCGTGCCACCAATTACTGTTGCAGCAATTGCATCTAACTCATAACCATTACCCGCAATAGGTTGTGCAGCATTCAAACGCCCAACTAAAATAACTGCGCCAATCGCCGCTAAAGCGCCATTAATCACGTAGGCTTTAATTTCAAGTTTCTCTATATTAATCCCCGACAATCGTACAGCCTCACGATTCCCCCCTAGTGCATAAATTTGTCGTCCAAA